>JAJBVT010000064.1:50991-57327 GCA_020859685.1 Rikenellaceae bacterium | reverse complement strand
GCAGTTACTTCGCTATGCTCAGGATGACAGGATTAGAAAATCCTTAGCGACCCATTCCTTAATGCTTATGTGGCAGCTCCGGTTCTCCCGGTGCGCTTGATGCTCCCAAGTAGTCCGGTTCACCCGCAAAAATTGCCGTTTCGGCGGGTGGGAAACCGGCCCCGGTACGGTTTTCCACATTAATAAGGTATATTTGTGCGCACACACATTGAAATTCCGGATTAACCGGCCCGGCGCCCCCGAAGGGAAGGAAGCGAATGAACGTCAGCATATCTAAATACAGGACCATATTTATCAATCTGCTCACCGCTATCGGAATCAGTCTGATAGCGAACTTCAACTTCTTCCTTATCAAGATTATGCCTGCTCCCCCGGGAGGGTACAGAGGTTGGATGGGGCAGTTTATGGAGTCGGATTTCATACTCTACGTCAACTTCTTTTTTTACCTCTTCTTCGCCCTTATCCTGCTCTCCATTTTAACGGTTAATATTCGGAGGAAGCGGTTTAATTTCCTTGTAAGCGTAATTGTATGCGTGGCCGTGGCGGTGGTGTTCTACTTCTTCTCGCCGGTTTTCCACCCGCGCACGGGCGAAACTTCGCTGCTGATATACGGCCGTAACCTGTTCGACCCTTCGATCCTTACCAAAATAGCGTTCACGCTCATACTCTGCGTGTTGTACGGCAAGATATTCCAGCTTATCTATCAGAAACAGAGGATTGTGCTGGAGAACGAGGTCCTAAAGAACGAGAACCTCCAGTCGACTTACAATACCCTTATAAACCAGATGAACCCCCACTTCTTCTTCAATTCGCTCAATTCGCTGGCGATGCTCGTGAGGGAGAAACACAACGACCAGGCTTTGGTATATATCGACAGGCTGTCGGAAACCTTTCGTTACATCATACAGAACGGGCAGAGCGGGGGCACCACTCTGGAGGAGGAACTAAAATTCGTGGACGCATACAAATACCTCCTCGAAGTGCGGTACGAGGGCAAACTGTTTTTCGATATAGACGTGGAAGAAAAATACAGCGAGTGGACCATGCCGTCGCTCACCATCCAGCCCCTTATCGAAAACATAGTGAAACACAACGTGATAACCCGCAGCAGCCCGATGAACGTATCGATACGGACCGTGGGCGGGGCGCTGCTGGTATCCAACCCCATATCGCCCAAAATTCACGACGGTGACCCCTCAGGTATCGGGCTGGAAAACCTATCGCACAGGTATAAACTACTCACTGGCAAAGATATAACGGTAACTGACGACGGGGAGACCTTCACCGTGGAGTTACCGCTCACCGAACCGGAAAAACACCTCGGACTGTGATGGCTGACGGCGGTAGGATGGATATAGTGGTTGTGGAGGACGAGACGGCGGCCACGGTAAACCTTCTCTCTATGCTGAAGGAGGCCTGCCCCCAGTGCCGTGTGCTGACCACGCTCGAGAGCGTTGCGGATACCGTGGCGTGGCTTAATGCCAACCCCGCTCCCGACCTGATATTTATGGATATCCACCTTGCCGACGGCGATGCGTTCCGCATCTTCGACAATGTGGACGTGGTTTCGCCGGTAGTCTTCACCACGGCCTACGACGAGTATGCCCTCGAGGCGTTCGGGGTGAACAGCATCGACTATCTGCTCAAACCGATAAAGCCGTCGGATCTGCGGCGGGCCATCGACAAATTCAGCCGCCTGACGGGCAACGCGCTCGACAGCTATAAAGGGCGTATCCGCAACCTGAGCGGTACCTCCGCCCGGCCCCCCCTCACCTTCCTCGTCCACCTGCGGGACAAATTAATCCCGGTACGGGCGGAGGAGGTGGCCTATTTCCACACGGCGGACGAGAAGGTATCGCTCTGCACCCTGAAGGGCGATGTATACCGTTACGACAAGACTCTGGAGGCCGTCATGGCTCAACTTCCCGAGGAGGATTTCTTCCGGGCGAACCGGCAGTTCATCGTTTCGCGTGGCGCGGTGAGGGACGTTTCGGTCTGGTTCGGCAGCCGCCTGAACCTGAACCTGAAAGTACAGGTCCCGGAGCGGATTATTATCAGTAAGGCCCGGGTGCCGGTATTCAAACAGTGGCTCGGCGGGCAGGCGGAGAAATAGACGGTGTTCCGGAGGTTACTGCCGGGGCGGCTTGCAGTGTACCTGCTGTGATTCTGGCGGTGGCCGGGCAACGAAATGATAGTAATGCGCGCTTGCGGTTTCGGACGGTTTTACACCCGTGGGCGGCTTGCATCCCCGGAAGACGATTAACCGATAAGTGGTGCGTAGGCAGCACGCAAGGGAAAAGGAAAAGGAGAGAGAGATTGTGACGGAGGGGACAGGTATTGTCAATAGATCTCCGGACGGCGGACCTTATCGCGGTAACAGAGCGCTCGCCGGGCGGTCAGTCGGAAAAAAGGCCGCAATATGCCACCGCGAGCTTGGCCGGTTCACCGGGCCGCAAAGGCGATTCACCCCGTCCTTTGGCCGGTTCGGCGGATTATAGCCTTCCCGAAATGCTGTGACGAGTAATTTTGCGTTAGTTAATCGGCAGAACGAAACAAACGGAATGATTAACAAACGGAAAGGAATTATGAAGACGATGATGAAAACCATGCTTGCCATTGCGGCGGTATTTACCGTAGCTACGGCAAGCGCGCAACCCCCGAGGGGGGAAGAGCACAGCCCGGAAGCAAGGGCGCAGCAGATGTCGGAAAGGATGGCTGAGAGACTCGAACTTACCGACGCACAGAAAGAGCACATTTACGACCTCCATATCGAATTGGCAAGGCAGGCGGAAGCACGTCCCGAAATGCCGCCGCGCGGCGAGAGGGGCGAACGCCCGGGCGAGGAGGAGCTTGATGCCATGAAAGAGGCCCGCGAGGCGATGATGGAAGCGCGGAAGGCCCGAATGGAGGAGATGGATGCCCGTATAAGGGAAATACTTACCCCGGAGCAGTACGAACAGTGGAAAGAATTGCGCGGGCGTGCCCCGCGTCCGGAAGGCGGTCCCCGTATGCACGACAGGGGCAGGGGTCCCCACCCCGGCCACGGACCGTCGCCGGACCGTGAACACGGTCCGAGGCCCCGTCCCGACAGGGACGGCCACCGCCAAAACGGCCAAGGCACATGCGACGGGGCGGCGGAGTAATCCCCGGCCCGGTATTCGAGCCTATGAAGGACAAGCCGACGCCCGCCGATGCGTCGGCCGTCCTTATAGCAGACAGTTCAAGTATCCGGAAGGCACACTGCCGGATGAAGGCCCGGAACGGAGGCAAAAAACAATAATCACACTTTACTGATAAACAACGTGCCGTCAAGTTTCCGATAATACACCGCCGGTGAAGGCCCGGACCCGACGCAACGAAACAATAAATACACAAAGCCTATAATAGATGAATAGGCAACAATCCGGAAGGCGCACCGCCGGGTGACAACCCGGACCGAAACGAACGAATAACATTTAAGACGCAAAACCTATAAGATAAATTCTACCAGCAAACCAACTGTAACGATTCGGAGATGAAGAAAATTATTATGGCCGCGGTTCTGCTGTTCGCCACCGGTTCCCTTTATGCACAAAGGGGGACCGTTACGGCGACGCTTATCGACCGGGGCAACGAACAACCGGTGGCGGGAGCAGTGGTGGAGGTCCGAAGCCTTGCCGACACCACGCAGAGCAAGTATTTTACATCCGTCTACGGGGGTGTCGTGAATATCCCGGGGATAGACTACGGGGAGTACGCACTGACGTTCTCGTTCCTCGGTTACAAGGACCACAGGACTAATGTAAAGGTCGACCGTGCGACCGTGGACCTGGGTACTATCCGCCTCGACGAGAACGCGACAATGATAGACGCCGTGGTGGCCCAGGGGCAGGCCATCCGCACATCGCTGCGCGGCGATACCGTAGCCTACAATGCCGACGCCTTCAAAGTGGCCAAGGATGCCGACGCGGAGGCCCTGCTCTCCAAGATGCCGGGTATCACGGTAGTGGACGGTGAGGTGGAGGCACAGGGAGAGACCGTGCAGAAAGTGTACGTCAACGGGAAAGAGTTTTTCGGGCAGGACGTGAGCACCGCAATCAAGACCCTGCCGGCCGAAATGATTTCGTCCGTCGAGGTCTACAACAAACTCAGCGACCAGGCCGAGTTCTCCAGGGTGGACGACGGGGACAGCTTCAAAGCCATCAATATCGTTACCAATGTCCAGAAGGCGCAGTTCGGCAAGCTGTACGGCGCCTACGGCATCAAGAACAAATACAACGTCGGAGGGAACGTCAACTTCTTCGGCGGCAACCACCAGTTCTCGGTTCTCGGGCTGGTGAACAACGTCAACCAGCAGAATTTCTCCATCGAGGATATCCTCGGGGCGGTGAGTTCGAACAACAGCGGCGGAATGAGTTCCCGCGGGGGCGGGATGCGCGGCTTCGGAAGCGCGCGCTCGTTTATGGTCCCCCAGCAGGACGGTATCTCGCAGGTGCAGTCGTTCGGGGCCAACTACATGGGCACATGGGCCAAGAAAATAGAAGTGACGGGGAGTTACCTGTTCAACAACTCCAACAACAAATACTGGAGCGAGTCGGAGCGTAACTATACCAACCAGTACGCCTGGGCCGACTCCATTTACAACCAGAGTAAGACCAAAAATCAGGAGCACCGTATCAACGCGAGGCTGGAGTACAAAATCAACGAGAACCACCAGCTTATGATGCGCCCCTCGTTCAGCTTCCAGAGATACCGGAACTATAACTTCTCGGAGACCGACCGGTGGGAACCCGACGCCGCGGGCGACGGTTACGACTACTATTACAACTATATCAACCAAAGTGAATCCAAAAACTGGGGCTTCAATATCGGCAATAACCTTATCTACCGCGTAAGGCTCGGCAAGCCGGGCAGAACCCTTACCACGGATATCGGCGGCCGCTACTCCAAAAACGACCGCGACAGCGAGAGTTACAACCTCACCACTTACGCCGACCTGTCCGAAGAGATAAACAAGGAGCTCACATACAACAACACCAAGAGCTACACCCTGAGCGGAAGCGTAATGTATACCGAACCGATATCCAAACACGGTCAGCTCACGGCCCAGTACCGGGCGAATTACAGCTATTCGGACGCCGACCGGAAAAAATATACATGGGACGAGGTGAACAGCGTCTACTACGACTACTACGACCCGGACTACTCGAGCATCTACAACAGCGGTTACCTTACGCAGCGGATGGGCCCCGGGTACAACTATCGTAAGGATAAAACCAATTTCAACCTCAGCCTCGAGTACCAGCGCTCCACCCTGACCAGCAACGAGGAGTTCCCCACGGAACAGGACCTGCGGTACAACTTCGACAATATCGTCTATTTCGGCCGAATCGAGCATGCGTTCAATTCGAGCAACACCATCCGTGTATTCGCCCGTTCGAACACCTCGAACCCCTCCATCAGCCAGTTGCAGGACGTGTGGGATATCTCGAACATCCAGTCGGTGACCGTCGGTAACCCCGACCTGAAACCGAGCTACGAACACAGCGTAATGGCCCACTACAACCGTTCGGATATACAGAAGGGCAGCACACTGATGATAATGGGCCACTTCTCGGTACGGGACAACTATATCGGCGAGAGGACCACCACATCCACCGGCGGCAACATTGTGCTGCCGGACGGGGATTACCTCCAGGCCGGAAGCCAGCTCCGGGAGTACCGCAACATGAGCGGATACTGGAACGGCCGGATGGGGGTAAATTACGGATTCCCGGTCAAGGCCCTGCGGAGCAATATCAACTTCAATGTAGACGCCACCCTGCGTGGTACGCCCAGCGTGAGCGACGGCGAGAAGAACGACCTTTTCGGCCAGTATTACAACGCAGGGGTGGTCGTGGGAAGTAATATCAGCGAGAATATCGACTTCACCCTGATGTACCGCGGAGGTTACAACGTCGATAAATACACGATTACGGAGAACAACGAATATATGTCGCACTACCTGTCGCTCCGCTTCAAATGGGTGACCTGGCAGGATATAACTTTCTCGGGCAACGGCTCCTACGTGCAGAACAAAGGTATCATGGACGACTACAACGACCGGGTATACAGCCTGAATCTCGCGCTGGGCAAAAAGATTTTCCGCAACCGCCGCGGCGAGATTACCATAGGGGTGAACGATGTGTTCGACCAGAAGACCAACTTCCGTCGCAACGTCACCACCAACTACATCGAGAACGTCAAATACAACACGCTCGGGCGCTACTACTCGCTTCAGTTTATCTTCAACCTGCGCGCCTACGGCAACAGCGGGTCGGCGGGCAGCGACGGTCCGGACACCCTGCGCGGTCCCGG
>JAJBVT010000064.1:31508-50891 GCA_020859685.1 Rikenellaceae bacterium | reverse complement strand
CCCCGGCGGTATGAGGATGGGTCCCCCTCCGGGCGGCGGCGGACCGGGGTTTTGACGGCAGGGACAGAGAGAGATACGAATAAGGCTCTCGCAGGGCAGACCGGACACCCTGTGCGGCCCCGGCCCCGGCGGTATGAGGATGGGTCCCCCTCCGGGCGGCGGCGGACCGGGGTTTTGAAAGTAGGTCTTGCCGCCTATACTCCACTCATACAGCAAGGGGTATTCCGCACCCCGACAAATTCCACCCTTTAAGAACACGACCCCTGCATTCCGGCCGGTTTGCAGGGGTTAATTCTGGTAATTATATACATGTTTACACTAAGATGAAAAGTACGTCTGCAATGCAGACGTGCTGCCCGCCGGGGGCGGGGTGGCGGGCCGCTATAAATAGTTTAAAATTGTAAAAGGTCACCCTAATTTTTTAGGGTGAGGTACGGCGCCCGGCCGCAGGGTTTCACCGCAGGACCGCCATACGGTCACAGGTTTTCAGGTTACCGAAAAGATGGAATCAAAGGGGGCCGCCGGGTATAAAGCGGATTTCCGATAATGAAATTTACCGTACGTCCGAACGGTTGAGAACTATGCGGATGCCGATACAGGAAACGATAAGGTAGACGAAACAGAGAATCCACAGGGTCGTCACCTCGGGCCGCACGTCGGCAAGGTCGGCGCCCATGGTTTGGATGCGAACGAAACCGTTAATCCCGGAGCTGCTCGGGAATATCTTCCCGAGGGTGTAGAGCCAGTGGGGCATCGCCTCCTTCGGCACCGAAGCTCCGCTGAGCAACAGTATCGGTATCGAGGTCCACAGCATATAGAGTATGGAGTTTTCCCTGTAACGAAACAGGGTCGAAATCGCAATCCCCATAAAAATACATGCCAGCACGTACGGAACGAGGAACGAAACTATATCGCCGAAGGCGCCGTTCATCGGGAAGTGGAACATCTTGTAGTGCAGGGTAAGAATGTAGACCATCGTCACGGCGTAGATGGACATGTAGGCCGTCGCCTTGGCAAGCACTATGGGCAGGGTCGAGAGCCGTTTCTCGCCGGGTATTATCAGCTTTTTATAGACCCCGAACTCCCGCCAGGTGCCACCTATCATCCCGATACCGATAAGCAGGGTCTGCTGTATTATCACGATAATGATGGCCGGCATCAGGAAGGTGCCGTAACCGAGGTAGGGGTTGTAGAGGTTTTTCAGCTCGAATTCCACCGGGTCCACGAGCGCCTCGGCCTGCGGGGCGTTTATCCCGTTGGCAAGCAGGCGCGAGAAACCCACCTCTGCCCCGGTACCGGTCAAGCCGGATACCACGTCCGAGAAGACCTGCCGGTACATCAGGAAGTAGCTCGCGTCCACATACACGCCCACTATCGCCGGAATGCCGCGCAGCAGGTTCCGCTCGTACTCCTCCGGAATATATACCACCCCGTAGATCTTTCGCTCGTAGAAGAGCTGCTCGGCCTCCTCCATGCTCTCGGGGGTATAGGTGACGTCCACGTTGGGCGTTGCGTCGAACGTGCGGATAAGCTGGCGGCTCGCCGGGGTCATGCTCTGGTCGACCACCCCTACCGGGATATCGCGCAGGACCTCGTTACGGTAGGCCAGCGAATAGACCGTGGCATAAATCAGAATGGCGAAAATAAGAATCAGTATAACGCCGCTATCCTTGAATATATGCCCGTACTCGGTCCGAAGAACCGAGACATATTCGCGCCATTTTATTTTTAACCTGTTCCCCGCCATTACAGTTTCCCCCAATATTCGCTGTGCGTGGCGATGCGTTTAAGTCTCGGAAGGCAGAGCATCGGCACCAGTATATAAATCGTAAGGAACCCCATATACCGTATGGAGTAGACGACCGGCGCTCCCCGCATGGCCTGGTCGATGAAGATATCGGTATAGAGCGTGAACGGGAATATATAGCTGAGTTTCTGCAACAGCGGACTCATGGCCATCCTCGGGAACGTAAGGCCCGAGAAGGTGAAAGCCAGCACCGAGTACCCCCCGCCGATGGAGAGCGACATGCGCAGGTTGCTGAGCACCGTTATAATCAGCACCCCGATAGACTGGTAGGCCAGTATGAACAGAAACCCTCCCACGGTAAGCGCCACGATACTGCCGTTGAGCGGCACTCCTATCCACCGGTACATGACCGTATTCATAAGCAGCACCATTACGAACATAGCCGCCGTGTAGGGCAGGAGCTTCCCCGCCAGCGCGGCACCGGTACTGCCTCCGGCCGTGGCGAACCATTCACCGGCGGTGTAGTTCTTCAGTTCGGACCCGATGGAGAATACGGTCAGCGTAAGGGCGAATATCATCAGCATCATCGGCAGGAAACTGGGAAGCAGATAGTAGCCGTAGTTGACGAACGGGTTGAACAGTACGTGCCGGTCGAAATAGACCGGCAGGACCTGTGCCATAGCCTGCTTTTCGGAAAGGCCGTTCTTCATCAGCAGTTGCAGCTGGATGCCGGTGGAGAAGGTGGTGACCACCGTCTGGAGGTCCTTGCTGACCAGTCCGTTGGCCGTGATATTAAGCGCGCTCAGGTAGGCGGCCACGGCGGTCTGGGTGTTGCTCATAATATCCGCCTCGAACCGGGGCGGGATATAGACGATGCCCAGCACCCTGCCTTCGCGGACCATCCTCTCGGCCTCGGCCATGTCCTGCGGCTCGTAGGCAACGTTGTTGGACGGAGTGGCGCCTATCATATCGACCAGCGTGCGGGAGGTGGTGGTCCGGTCCATATCCACCACGGCGATATCGATATCCGTGGCGACCCCCTCCGAGAACAGCACGGCAAAGAACGCGAACGACACGGCGGGAAGTATCACCATCAGGGTGAGGTAGGTCGGATATTTTCTTATCCGCCCCAACTCCCTCCGAAGCACGTTTATCGTATTGCCGAACATTCCAATGCTGTTTTATTTTTATTTCAGTCAAACTCTGTTCACGGGCCTGTCCTTGCCGGAGTCTGCCCGGTTAATAGCCCGACCGGGTCACCGGTACCCTCTTGCCGGCCGGAATATCGGCCGGTTGGCCGGGGCCGGATTCCCGGTAATGTGCCCCTCGAGTGGCATATATTACTTTTTCGTATCCGCCGTGTATCTTGTCGGCCGGGCCTTTCGTCCGCATTTGCGTTATGCCCGCCAATCAACCAGTCGGAACGTGTGCCGCTCTTTGCGGATGTATGGGCACATTCAGTAAAGTGAACCTTTATCCTTCCGTAACCTTCCGTGGTGCGGGCCTTGTGTGGACAAGGCCGGGGTTCTTTATCGTTTCCGTGGTGTAGTCCTTGTCGTGCACCTACCGGGGTTCCGTTACCGTTCCGTGTGAGCGCAGTTTTACCTGGTGAGTCCCCATCCCTACGGGGCCTCGCATTCGACGGTCAGAGTTCGTCCCAATTTACCAGGGCCGACATACCGGGACGCAGGTCCTCCACGTAAGATGTGGGACGCGTCTTTACGGCGAAAGTGCGGATATCGAACCCTCCCTGCGTACGGGTCGCCGACCAGGTTGCAAAGTCCGCCTGCGAGGCGATATGGTCCACCACGAACTCCACGTCACGGTCCAGCGCGGGTACGTATGCGACGAACCGCAGGCCGATTTTTATTTTGGGCATCAGGGTCTCCTTTATATTATAGGTCACCCAGATATCGTTCATATCTATAACCGTCACCACCGGGTATCCCTGCCCTACCAGTTCGCCAACTTCGGCGATTACGCTCGACACCTCGCCGTCCGCGGGCGAGAAGATCCGCTGGTCGGATTGCAGCGACACGGCCTCCGCCACCACCGCGGCGGCCTGCTGCGTGAGGGCTATTGCGGCCGACTTATCCTCCGACCGGGCGCCCTCGAGCGCCAGGCTGTACTGCTGGCGGGCGGCGTCGGCCGCCGCCTGCGTCACCTGGAGGTTGGTGGTGGCCTCGTCCAGCCGCTGGGTGGCGATTACACCCTCGCGCTGGAGATTCACCGCCCGCTCGTAATTCTTCTGCGCCAGCGCCAGCGCCGACTCGGCCTGTGTATAGAGGTCCCGCGCCGACTGGATATCCTGACTCCGAGCACCCCGGTTGGCCTTCAGCTCCTGAGCGGCGGCCGCGGCCTGCGCGGCACGGGCCTGCGCCACCTTTGCGTCCACCTCGGGGGTGCTGAGGACATAGAGCAGGTCGCCCTTACGAACCCGCTGGCCCTCGCGGACCATCATCGAGTCGATACGGCCCGCCACTTTCGAGGAAGCCTTGTAACTGGTGGCGTCCGTCTCGCCCTGCAATATGGTGGGCGTGGGTTGTATCACGAACCAACTGAGTATCGAAACCACCACGGCCACCCCCAGCAGGGCACCGATCAGGCCTATAATGTTACTCCTTTTCATAAGCGTTATCTTATTTTATAATTTTCAAAACCTGACCGGGACGGCCTCCTGGCCGCGTGCGTAGCGCGGGAAATATTCACTGACACCGGCCGCCTCGAAGAGTCGGGCCAGCGTGAGGTCGTACTCGTAGGCGGTCTGCAATTTGTCGATGCGGTTCTTGGCAAGGTTCAGCTCGGCGTCTATCACGTCCACCGACGTCCCCACCCCCTCGCGGAACGAGACGTTCATCACCCGCAGGTACTCCTCAGCGAATTCGAGAGCCTTGTCCACCGACGGCATCCGGTCGGCGTTATTGAGCAGCTCGTTGTAAAGCTGTTCCACCAGCAGCGATACGTCTTTTTCGGCCTTGTACTGAAGCGACTCCACCTGCCTTACGGTGTTGCGGGCCGCGCTGAGTTTATGCTCCTTCTGCAGGCCGTCGAAGATATTGAATGTTACCCCCGCCCCCACGGCCCACGTCGGGAACCGGCTGGACAAGCGGTACCGGTAAAGACTGCCGTAGCCCATAGCGGCTACCTGCGGATAGAACTCCGACCGGGCGAGGGTCACCCCCTGCACGGCCAGTTGGCGGCCCAACTCCACCTGCCGCAGCTGCGGATTCTTCTCCAGCGCCCATTCGCGGAAGGTGTTCAGCGTCGGGAGGTCCGACAGCAGGAACATGGCCGATATGGGTTCGAAATCCTCTTCCGAATTGAGCGTGTTGCCCAGTGCCGCCCGGGTCGTGGAGGCCTTTGTAATCGCGTCCGTCAGGTCGCGTTCCGCCTCGTAGAGCTTCACCTCCACGAACAGCCGCTCGCTCCGGGGTATGACCCCATTCTGCTCCAGCGCAAGGGCGTCCGCCAGGTGCTGTTTCATTGCCTCCACCACCTGACGCCGAACCTCCACCGCCTGGTTGGCCAACAGCAGGCCGTAGTACCTCTCCACCAGCTCCGACATCAGCGCCCCTTCCACCTGCCGCTCCTTCTCGCCCGCGGTTTGCTCGTTGAGCCGGGCGGCACGGTTGGCGGCGTTAATCTTGCCGCCCGTGAAGATCGGCAGTGTAGCCGACGCACCGAAAGTGGCGAAATCCTTCGGCAGTATCGGGAACCCGAACCGATCGAGCAGGGCTTCCGCCCCGGTGGCGATATTGGCCGGAATGTCTATTCCCATGTTCCCGAGGTCGTCGAACAGGCCGCCCGCAATATCGCCGCCCTTTATCTCCCAAGCGTGGTTGGTAAGGACGTAGGCTCCGGTGACCCCGATGCTCGGGAAACGAAGGCCGAGGGCCGCCCGCCGCTCGAACATCGCGGCGCGCTGTTCGAACTGCACGGCCTCGAGCTGCGGGCTGCCACCCAGCGCAAGGTCGAGAGCCTGGTCGAAAGTAACGGGAACGGTGCTGGCTGGAGTCCGCACGGACTGTGCGGCCGCGGCCGCGCAAACCAGCATGGACAATAGGAAGAATAACGGTTTTCTCATCTTAGAAACGACTTTTGAGCCTACTTCCGGGATATCGTGAACAGGTGAATTAATCTATATGAGAGTCTTTCAGGCCGAGGAAATACAAAATCCCGTCCAAACCGATGGTCGACAGGGATTGCCGGGCATTTTCCTTTACCTTGGGTTTGGCGTGGAACGCGATACCGAGGCCCGCGATGCTGAGCATCGGCAGGTCGTTCGCCCCGTCGCCCACGGCGATGGTCTGGCGGATATCGACGTTCTCCACCTGAGCCAGCAGGCGCAGCAGCTCCGCCTTGCGCTTGCCGTCGACAATATCGCCCACGTAGCGGCCGGTGAGCCTGCCGTTCTCTATCTCGAGTTCGTTGGCGTATACATAGTCGAAGCCGTACCGCCGCTTGAGCCACTCCCCGAAGTAGGTAAACCCTCCCGAGAGGATGGCGGTCTTGAGCCCTATACGTTTGAGAACGGTCATCAGCCGGTCTAGCCCCTCGGTTATCGGCAGACTCTCGGCAACCTCCTGCAACACCGAGGCGTCCAGCCCCTCCAGCATCGCTACTCGGCGGGTAAAACTCTCCGTGAAATCTATCTCGCCCCGCATCGCCGACTCCGTTATTGCCCTTACCTCGGAACCGACGCCGGCCCGTTCGGCAAGCTCGTCGATGACCTCCGTCTCTATCAGGGTCGAATCCATATCGAAACAGATAAGCCTACGCGCCCGGCGGTACACGTCGTCGGCCTGAAGGGATATATCTATTCCCAATTCGTTCGACAGGTCGATAAAATGCTTCTGCATCACCGACCGGTCGGCCGGGGTGCCGCGCACCGATATCTCGATACACGACTTGAGCGCCCTGTCCTCCTGCTGCAACGGCACCCGGCCGGTAAGGCGGCGGATGGCGTCGATGTTCAGACCCTGTCCATAAACAATACCCGTGACCGCGCTTATCTGCCGGGCGGTGAGCTGCCTGCCCAGAAGCGTGATAATGTGACGGTTCTTGCCCTGCCGCGAGACCCAGGCCTCGTATTCGTCCGTGGCTATGGGGGTGAACTTGATATTTATATCCAGCTCGTAGGCTTTGAACAGCAGGTCTTTCAGAATATCGCCCGAGACGTCCGAAGTGGTTTTGAAAAGAATGCCCAGCGAGAGGGTCTGGTGGATATTGGCCTGGCCGATATCGAGTATGAATGCGCCGTATTGCGCCAGAATATCGGTAAGGGCCGAGGTCATCCCCGGCTTGTCGGAACCCGAAATATTTATTTGTATAACTTCCGTCGACACTTTCTGCTCCATAAAAATGGTTGATAACGTATAAAGATAAACCTCCGCCGTTCAATTACGGCACGATTTATCAAAAATCGTACTTATCGGACAACAAAAACGAAATAGCACCATTTTTGAATCTATCACCCCGTCGTCGGCCCTCCGGGGTGTATACGGGCGTATCAGTAACGGGAACGGCCGCCGCACGCCGTTACCTTAAAATTAAGAAAAATGTTGTCATTACAGGTAGGCACGGTAGACCCCGAAAAGCTGGCCGACGCCGACAGTACGTTCAGGGCGAAAATAGAGCACCAGGTAGAGGAATTTTCGCATATGACACCCGAGAATATGCTGCGAACCGTCACCGGCTGGTTTATAGAGGTGGCACTGAAAATCGTTCTGGCGCTCGTCATCTGGTATGTAGGCCGATGGATTATCAGGCGCATCAAGAAACTGATGGCCGGGTTGTTCGAAAGGCGCCATGTAGACCCCTCGCTGCGCACATTCCTCCAAAGTCTGGTCTCCATTACCCTCACCCTTATACTTATAGTTATCACCATCGACCTGCTCGGGTTCAGCACCACTTCGTTCCTCGCGCTTTTCGCTTCGGCGGGCCTCGCGCTCGGTGTGGCGCTCAGCGGTACGCTCCAAAACTTCGCCGGGGGTGTAATGCTACTGCTGCTCAAACCGTTCCGGGTAGGCGACTACATACAGGCACAGGGCCAGACCGGAACCGTGAACACAATCCAACTCTTTAATACCGTGGTTACGACGCTCGACAAACAGACAATAATTATCCCCAACGGTCCGCTCTCGACCGGGATTATAAACAACTACTCGCGCGAACCGTACAAACAGGCTTCGTGGACGATAGGACTGGATACGGGCACCGATTTTCAGGCGGCCAAAGAGGCGATAAAAGGGATACTCGACAGCCACGAGAAGGTACTCAGGGACCGCGACTACACCATCGAATTGCAGGAGATCGACGCCACCTCCATAAAACTTCTTATACAGGCGTGGACCAAAGCCGCGGACCAGCAGCGCGTGATATGGGATATAAACCAAAGCCTCTATAAAGTATTACCCGGGAAGGGGTTCCATTTCAAGAACCCGTGACGCGACGGTCCGCGGTCGGGAGGGAACCCCGGGCAGCGGGACGGCTGTCGAAAGAGCAGCCCGGGACGCGGAACCGTGACATTCGGTGCAGGAGCCCTTTACCGCTCACATCCGGTTTGCCGGGCGAAGGAGCGCCGAGTCAGAGATCGGAAGGAATCTAATCCAGTGGCGCGGCTACGGGTGCGGGCAGCGGGAACAAAAATCTTTATATTTGCAGTTACGGGCGGCAGCGGTAAACCTTAACGGCCGCATTATACGATATGATTGAGATACAGGCAAAACAGCACGACAACTATTCCGTGGAGTTCAAACTCGGCTACCTCGCCGACGGGGACCGCCGGGAAAGAATGTCCGTCAATATGTGGATATTCGTCCCGAACAGCCTGGATATCAATCCTGAGACCTATTCGAAGGGTCAGTTCTACCGCGATGTTAAATCCAACATACGCCTTATCACGCCGGTTTTCCTCCTGCGGGATATAGCCGGTGGTCTCGCCATTCCTCTGAATAACCTCGAAAATTCTTTCCGTGAACTGGCCTCGGAACCTATCCGCGGCAATGTGGCAGATTACGAGTACGGTATCAGGATGTTCATGGCTATCTTCAAAAGTTCGCTAAGGGACGAAACGGCCCATATAATAGCCGGTACCGCCAACGGGGATACCGCGCGCAGGTACGCGGAGTATATCGCGGAAATAGAACGAATAGCCACCTCCTACCGCGCCCTGCGCGCTATTATCGACGTACCGACCGTGCCCCGGGAAGTGTTCAACTACTTCACCTTCGGCGACGAGTTTATGAGCAATACCATCGAGAAGCACCTGTTTCGCCTCCTGAACCACCTGCAAAATACCGGATACGTGGATTTGGAAAGCGGGCTTTCGGGCGCAAACGGCATAACACCGGCGGACGGGCTTCCGGATGGGGACGGCAGAACACCGGCGGAAGGGTTGTCGGACGGGGACGGCGGAGCACTGTCGGACGGGCTTTCGGACGGGGACGGCACTGAGAGGGTCGGAGAACGGACCGACGAAAACCGCCGGGAGGCTACCATAGGTCTGTCGGCCGGGGAACTCCCGAACAGTGCCGCCGGGCAGGGGAATAGAGACGGCCGGGATAACGGGTTCGGGTTGTCGACCGGTAATTGCAGAGAAATAGTCGCGGCCCTGTCGGCCGTGGTGCGCCGTGAGCGGGAATACCGGGAGAGGGCCGGATTCCCCGTGGCCGACCCCGCTTCGCCGGACCATAACCGGACGGTTATCCTCCACCGCAGCGTACTGAAGAAATATATCGAGAGCGACCTGTTCCTCACGTCCCGCACCAAGCGTGACGGGGTGGCTATGAAGCAGTTCTATTTCAGTATCGCGGCCGGGCTGTCGATGGTATTCGCCACGGCCATTGCGTTCTCGTTCCAGCAGAGGTTCGGCAACTTCACCATGCCGCTGTTCGTGGCGCTGGTGGTGAGTTATATGCTCAAGGACCGGATTAAGGACACCATGCGCTACTATTTCGCCCACCGGCTGAAAGCCAAGTATTTCGACAACAGGACCAGATTCGGTGTGAAGGACCGTAACGTGGGGCAGATTCGCGAGGGGGTAGACTTTATCCCCGAGGACCAGGTACCGCGCGAGGTTATGGAACTGCGCAGCCGCACTCCCCTTCTAGAAGCGGAGAACCGTATCAGCGACGAGAAGATAATCCTGTTCCGCAAAATGGTGGAGCTGGACCCGGAGTTACTGCGCCATGAAGAGCACTACTCCATCGACGGGATTAACGATATAATACGTCTCTACCTGAGCAGTTTTATCCTCAAAACCGACAATCCCCGAATCCCCCTGCACTACCTCGACGAGCAGGACACCGTGCGCACCGCGGCGGGCGAGAAGGTCTACTACCTCAATATCGTTGTACAACTCCGCCACGGCCCGCAGCTCGACTACCACCGTTACCGGGTGACCTTTGGCCGAGACGGAATCAGGGGGATGGAGGAGCTGTAAGATTTAATATCATATTACGGGCGGTATACGGCGGCGAAGGGTTTATATATACTGTCAGTTTAATATTTATTGTCGCGCTGTTTGCTCTCAGCAGCTCCCTACCCCGCCCGCGGTGGGCTGCAACGTCTGGATAACTGGCCTTAGTCAATAACTTTGCGGATAAATGTTATAAAAAGGTAGATCCTTCACATTCGTTCAGGATGACAATTTAAACAAGGTAACTATTTACAATTTCACACTACTTATTTTCAACGGCTCCTCACCCCGCCTGCGGTGGGTTGTAACGTCTGCATAGCAGAACCTTTGCGGATAAATATTATAAAAAGGTAGATCCTTCACTTTCGTTCAGGATGACAATTTAAACAAGGTAACTATTTACAATTTCACACAACTTATTTTAAACGGCTCCCTACCCCGCCCGCGGCGGGTCGCAAAGTCTGCATAGCAGAACCTTGGCAATAACATTTGCAGTTAAATATTACAAAAGGTAGATCCTTCACATTCGTTCAGGATGACAATTTTATGACAAAACTACATGTCAGCCGCCGTTCACGGATTGCCTCCCGGATAGTTTTATATAGCACCATTCTTGCGGACGCACCGTATTATATTCGGATAAAAAACTACCTTTGCACACCGTATGATGATGGAAGAATTGAGAAACTTTTTACCACAGATAATCGCGACCGTGGTCGCCGTCCTGCTGCTTTGGCTTTCGAAGATGGTCACGGCCAAAATCGTGAATAAATACGGTACCCTGCTCCAGAAATCGGAAATCCGCCGGTTGCAGATACGGCAGGTTATCTCCATTCTGCTCAATATCCTGTTCTTCATAGTAATAGCATTTATCTGGGGCGTCAAAACCAATAACCTCTGGGTAGCAATCTCGTCAATTATAGCCATCCTCGGGGTGGCACTGTTCGCCCAGTGGTCGGTTCTGAGCAATGTGACGGCGGGAATCATCATGTTTTTCGGGGCTCCTTTCCGGGTAGGCGACGATATTACCATTATCGACAAGGATATCCCCATAGAGGCTACAATCGAGAATATCCACACTTTTTATACCCATATCCGCAAACCGGACGGGCAGTTGATCGTTATTCCCAACAACCTGTTCCTCCAGAAAATAGTTTCTATTAAAAACCAGTAGGTATCCGGTACGCAGCTATGGCCGGGAGGCCTACATCAACTAAAAGCGGACCCCTATCGGGGTCCGCTTCAGCAAAATATCGATTTAATACCCCTGCCGGGCAAAGAAATTCTCTATGAGGACTACCTTGTCCACGTCCTTCATCAACACGGTTTTGTCGCGGCCGAGAAGGTAGAGCGACGGAATGGCCCGCAGGTCGTAAATGTGGCCGTTGCGGATTTCCAGTGTGGCGTCGTAGGTGCGCAGCCACTCGGCGGGCATATCGTCGAGGTGAGCGCGCCATGCGGCAAGGTCCTCGTCCGGATAGACGGCGATAATTTTCAGCACCCCCTGCCGCACGAGCGGCATCAGCAGATTTTCGGATTCCCGGATGGTGCGGGTCACCTCCTCGCAGTAATTACAGTCGGGGTTGTTGAAGTACAGAAGCGTGTATTCGGAGTCGATATCGTATAGCCTGACTTTTCGCCCCTGCGCATCGGTGGCTGTAAAATCGGCGGCCCGGGTACCCACGCGGTTTTTGAGGGCGGCCGTAAGCTGCGCCTGCGGCCTGAGCTTATCGAGTTCGTCCACCTTCGGGGAAGCTATTATACTTTCGAGCACCGGTATATACAGCTCCTCGTTGCGGAACGGCGAGTTGGGGTCGTCCAGATATTTTTCGAACAGGTCGGTGAAATGGTCGTACATCTGCCGGGTATCGGCCGACCGGGACACAACGGCGTCTACTCCCCTGCGGGCCACCTCGGGCGGCACCACGGAGAGCACCATCAGATAATCTACGAACGCCTGCTCGGTAATTTCGGGCAGACTTATATATGTGGTATCGGCGAAATCGAAGTTATCCCAATAATGGACGGCAAGGTACTCGGCCTTCTCGCCGTCGGTAACTATTACCGACGGTATAGCGGGAATAACGATTTTTCCGGGCCTCGGTGGTTCGGCCTGCGTCCCGCCGCCGCTGCGCCCGAGACAGGAAACGACCAGGAAAAGCGATAAAAAAAGCAGTAATCTTTTCATATCAATAAAATATTTTTTGTCCGGCAACGTCTGTATATGCGTAACAAATGTAAAATAATTATCCGATACAATTAAATACGCACTGTATATGTACCCCACACCGATATGGCCGACCGAATCACCCCACCGGGACGGACCCCCGCCCGGGCCGGATTGGACCGAAATTCCGCATAATTGTCCATTTTGTTCTTTTCGGTATTAAAAAACTGTTAAAACAAGAAAACTTTTTTGGTTTTTAAAGTTTTCAAGGATAACTTTGCCCGACTTTTAAACAGAACCGATTATGTCTTTGAAAGAGAGGATAATCAGCGAAACCACCGATCTGTTCGTAACCTACGGGCTGAAATCGATACGGATGGACGACATCGCCGAAAACCTGGGGGTATCCAAACGGACCATATACGAGATTTTCGGCGATAAGGAGAATCTTATCCTCGAATGTATGAGGTTTCATTCGCAGGAGTACGGCCGCAAGAAGATGGACGCCTTCGGCAAGGGAAAAAACATTATCGAGGAGATGCTCACCATACTGGAAGACTGGGACAAGAGCGTGGATGTAAACTACAAACTTATCAGCAACCTGAAAAAGTTCTACCCCAAGGTGTTCCAGATAATTTCCGAGGAGAATCAGAACGAGGGATTTTCCAAGCTGAGGCAGAAACTCATACAGGGTGTTGAAGACGGGTTGCTGGTGGACGATATAAACTACGACCTGGCGATTTATGTCTTCTCCAACTCGATTTACGGAATCACCAACCGGCAGAACATAATCCTGCCCAAAAACGTCTCGGAAAAGGACGCCTACAAGTATGTAATCACCTACTTCTTCCGCGGGATAGCCACCGAGAAGGGAATAAAGATGATAGACGAATATATAGAAAAGGAAAAGAGTAAAATGAAAAGAAGAAGAAAATGAAGAGGACGATGTTAAAAACCGTAGCGGTAGCCGGTATTACCGTTGCGTGCATAGGAGGGGCGGCGGCGCAGGACCCCTATGTTTACGGCAGTCCGCGAACGCTCGAACTGACCCTCGAACAGGCCATCGAGATTGCGCTGGACGAAAACTCGACCATACAGGTCGCCGAACTGGAAATCGAGAAACAGACATACGTACGAAGAGAGACCGTGGGTAACCACCTGCCGTCGGTGAGCGTCGACGGGCAGTACAACCGCGCTATAAAGAAGAGCGATATGGGGGGCGGCGTGTCGTTCGACCCGAGCAACACGGTGGTGGTCAACACCAACCTCGTGGTGCCCCTGTTCGCCCCGGCGGTATACAAGACCCTGAAGCTGAACGACGAGCAGATGCGTGCGGCCGTCGAGGACGCCCGCGGCTCGCGGATTACGCTGGTGAACGAGGTAAAGAAGTCGTATTACAACATCCTGCTTGCCGAGGAGTCGCTGGCGGTGCTGCGCACCAGCGAGGCCAACCTGCGGCAGACGGTGGAGGAGACCAAACTCAAGTTCGACAACGGGCTGGCTTCCGAGTACGACTATATCACCGCGGACGTGCAGCTGAGCAACCTCCAGCCGACCATTATCCAGACCGAGAACTCGATAGAGGTGGCCAAGAAGATGCTCAAGATGTATATGGGCGTACCGCTGGATTACGATATCGTCATAGCCGGCAATCTCAACACAATCGGCGACGCCATAGATACCTACGGGTTCGACTACTACGGCGAGAATGTCTCCGGCAACAGCGACCTGCGTGCGCTGGATATCCAGGTGGACCTGCTGCGCCGGCAGCTCGAGGTCTCCAAAGCCTCGCGGATGCCGACCCTCGCCGCTTTCGGAAGCTACAACCTGACGGGGCGCGACCCTCTGAACTTCGGGAGCCTGACGGGGGATTCCTCGGGAGGGGGTTCGCAGAGTTTCTTCTGGAACCATCCCGTCTCGGCCGGGCTTACGGTAAGCATCCCGCTCTTCTCCGGGTTCACCAACCGCTACCGCGACAAGCAGATAAAGTACAGCATATCGCAGGCAAGCCTCCAGCGGGATTATCTGGAAGAGAGCACGAAGGTGCAGGTTTACAACGCCATCAACGACATCCTGACCGCCGAAGCCACGATGACGGCCAACGAGGCTACCATCTCCCAGGCGCAGAAGGGCTACGACATCAGCCGCACGCGCTACGACAACGGCGTGGGAACGATGCTGGAGGTTAACTCCGCCGAGCTGGCCCTCACCCAGGCCAAACTCAACTACAACCAGGCTGTCTACGACTTCCTGTCGGCGCAGGCCGATTACGAGAAGGTTATCGGTATAGATTATTAACGAAGGGAAAAATAGATTAAGGAAAAAACGATGAAAAAGATCTTATTAACTGCTCCGGTATTTCTTTTGGCCGCCCTTGCCGTAACGGGCTGCGGCGGCAGGAACAAGACGACCGAAACCGTGGTCGAGGAAGATACGAGGGTACTGGTAAAAACCATGCCTACCCATTACGAGGAGATAGACAATACGCAGGAATTTACCAGCACCATACACGGCTACAAGGAGAATAATATAGCCCCCTCGCTCGCATCGGTAAGGATAGACAATATCTACGTGGACGTGGGTTCCAACGTAAGGCAGGGACAACTTCTCGCCAAGCTCGACCCCACCACCTACAACCAGAGCAACACCCAGCTTACCAACCTCGAGGCTGATTACCAGCGCATCAAGGCGGTATACGAGGCCGGGGGTATCTCCAAGCAGGAACTCGACGCCATCGAGACTTCGCTGGCCATCCAACGCGAGGAGACCGAAAACCTCAAGGTCAACATCGAGCTGCGCAGCCCTATCAACGGCGTGGTGACCGAGCGCAACTACGACCCGGGCGACCTTTACAGCGGCAGCCCCATCCTCCAGGTGATGCAGATTAACCAGTTGAAGGTGACGGTAGCCATCTCCGAGCAGTTCTTCCCCTACGTGAAGATGGGTATGCCTGCCGATATCCGCGTGGACATGTACCCCGACCGTACGTTCGCGGGAAAGGTGTCGCTTATCTATCCGGCCATCGACGCCGCCACCAGGACCTTCAACGTGGAGATAACCATCCCGAATGGAGATCTTTCCCTCAGGCCCGGTATGTTCTCGCGCACCACGCTCCACTTCGGGGTTATGGACGCCCTGATGGTGGAAGACATCGCGGTACAGAAGCAGGTCGGCTCGAACGACAAGTACCTGTTCGTCGCTAAGGACGGTGTGGCCGAACGCCGCGAAATAACCACCGGAAGGCAGGTAGGTAACCGCATACAGGTCCTCTCCGGCGTCCGGGAAGGCGACGAGGTAATCGTGGCCGGCATTTCCCGCCTGAACAACGGCACCGAGATTAATATTATCAACGACTAACGAGTGCGCAGACGATGAAAATTTATGAAGCATCGGTCCGAAAACCGATCTCGACAATATTGATATTCGTCGGGGTTATGATCTTTGGGTTGTTCTCGCTAAACAATCTGGCGGTCGATATGTACCCCGACCTCGACTACCCGGCAATCTCGGTAATCACCTACTACGACGGGGCCAACGCCTCGGAGGTGGAGACCAACGTGACCCGCATCCTGGAGGACAACCTCAATACGGTGAACAACCTGAAGAAACTGACCTCCACCTCGAGGGACAATATCTCGCTCATCACGGCCGAAATGGAATGGGGTTCCGACCTCAACGAGGCGGCCAACGATATCCGCGACGTGGTGGGACGCGTGCAGTCCTACCTGCCGGACGATGTGGAGACACCGGTTATCTTCAAGTTCAGCAGTTCGATGATACCCGTGCTGGTTCTCTCGGCTACGGCCGACGAGAGCTACTCGGGCCTCTACAAGATACTGGACGACAGGCTGGTGAACGTACTCAACCGTGTGGACGGCGTGGGTGCCGTGTCGCTCTCGGGCGAGCCTACCCGGGAAGTGCAGGTTAACGTGGACCCACAGAAGCTGGACGCCTACGGTCTGTCGGTGGAGCAGATCGGCACCATCATAGCCGCGGAGAACAGCAACGTACCCAGCGGTACCCTCGATATAGGTAACAATACCTATAACATCAAGGCCGACGTGGAGTTCAAGGACAGCGACGAGATAGGTAAAATAGTCCTTGGCAGTTACGAAGGCCGGACCATCCTGCTCGAGGATGTGGCCCAGGTGAAGGACACCCTCGAAAAGGCCACCATGGAGGTGCTTATCAACGGCCGCCGCGGGGTTATCGTAGTGGTTCAGAAACAGTCGGGGGCCAACACCGTAGCCATCGTTAACAAGGTTATGGATATGCTCCCCGCAATCGAAGACAATCTGCCTCCCGATATCGAGATAGACTTTATAATGGATGGTTCGGAGTCTATTGTGGACAGTATAAATTCGCTGAGTCAGACGGTTATGTACGCTTTTATATTCGTGATAATCGTGGTGCTGTTCTTCCTCGGGCGATGGCGGGCGACGTTTATAATCGTGCTGACTATCCCGGTTTCGCTCGTGGTCTCGTTCATCTATCTCTATGCGACGGGCAGTACGCTGAACATTATTTCTCTCAGTTCGCTTTCCATTGCCATAGGTATGGTGGTGGACGACGCCATAGTGGTGCTCGAGAACATCACCTCCCACATAGAGCGCGGCTCCAGCCCGAAGGAGGCGGCTATTTACGCCACGAACGAGGTGTGGCTGGCGGTTATCGCCACGACGCTTACCGTGGTGGCGGTGTTCCTCCCGCTTACGATGCTCTCCGGGATGGCAGGTATCCTGTTCCGCGAACTGGGATGGATCGTGACCCTCGTGGTGTGCGTATCGACCGCTGCGGCCATTACCCTCACCCCGATGCTCTCGGCATACCTGCTCAAAGCGGACGGCGGTATACATACGTATAAAGGGCTCGGCATCATTTTCAAACCTATCGACAAATTTCTCGACAACCTCGATATCTGGTATGCCAAGCTGCTCACCTGGTCGGTCCGCCACAGGACTGCCGTAATAGTGCTGTCGTTCGGTATATTCGGCTCCAGCCTTTTTCTGCTGCGCTACGTGCCGACGGAGTTCTTCCCGCCTTCGGACAACGCCATCATTACGGCGGAAGTCCAGCTCCAGCAAAATATCGGAGTTGAATATACCACCCGGATAGGTGAACAGATACGGGAGATAATCAATGAGAAGTATCCCGAAATCAGGCTTATGTCGGCCCAGTCGGGAACCACGTCCAACAGCAATAACACATTCGCCGCGATGCAGAATACGGCCTCGTACATCGTGAGCTTCCGTATGAGGCTTCCGCGGGCGAGCAAGCGTGACCGGACGATTTTCGAGATTAGCGAACTCCTGCGGCAGGACCTCGACCAGATTCCGGAAATCCGTGAGTTCAAGGTGGAACCGGGAGGTTCCACGGGGGGCAGCGCATCCTCGGCCAGCTATATCGAGCTGAAGGTGTTCGGTCACGACTTCGACGTGACCAACGATATCGCCAACGACCTGAAGGATAAGTTGTGGGAAATAGACGGAACTCGCGACGTATACCTTTCGAGGGACGATATGCAACCCGAATTCAACGTGGTGGTGAACCGCGACAGGCTCGCCTTCTACGGCCTGAACAGCGCCACCGTCGGGCAGGCGGTCCGTAACCGTGTGAACGGCCTGATAGCCTCGCTCTTCCGCGAGGACGGCGAGGAGTACGACATCCGCGTAAGGTATGCCGAAGAGCACCGCACCTCGCTCGAGGATATCGAGAACATCACCATAATAAACAACCTCGGGCAGGGCATCAAGCTTCGCGACGTGGCCACTATACAGGAGCAGTTCGCCCCACCGGCCATCGAGCGCGAGAACCGCCAGAGGAAGGTGTCCGTGATGGCTTCACTGGCCGACGGGGTGCCGCTCGGTACGGTTGTGGAAGCCGTCAACGAGCTGGTCGACAACTACGAACTGCCGGATAATATCTTCATCGAAGTGGGCGGTACGGTAGAAGACCAGGCCGAGTCGTTCGGCGACCTGGGAACCCTGCTTATCCTTATCATCATGCTGGTTTACATCGTGATGGCCACGCAGTTCGAATCCCTGCTGATGCCGTTCATAATAATGTTCTCTCTGCCGTTCGCCTTTACCGGGGTATTCCTCGCGCTGTGGCTCACCGGAACTCCCCTGTCGCTTATCGCCCTTATCGGGGCCATAATGCTCGTGGGTATCGTGGTGAAGAACGGTATCGTGCTGGTGGACTACATAAACCTGCTCCGGGAGAGGGGCGGCGCAATCAACCAGTCGGTTATCGCCGCGGGCAAGAGCCGTCTGCGCCCGGTACTTATGACCTCCATCACCACCATCCTCGGTATGGTGCCGATGGCGCTCGGTACGGGCGAGGGTTCCGAGATATGGCAGCCGATGGGTATCGCCGTTATAGGCGGTCTCACCTTCTCCACCCTGCTCACGCTTCTGGTGGTGCCGGTGGTCTATTCCATCTTCGGCGCCCGCGAGCTGAAAAAAGAGAAACGCTCGGTGGAACGCGGTATCACCGATATGGAGAAGCGCAGCGAAAGGCTCGACGCCGTCAAATGCTGATAAATTAACATCTGTCGGGCGGGTAGTCCTATGCCCGTCCGGCAGTTAAACCGACAATAGATGAAAGCGATATTCATATCATACAATCAGGCGCTGAACGAGCGCATAATAGGTGTGCTGGACAAGCACTTCCTCCGCGGCTTCTCGAAATGGGAGCTGACCCACGGCCGCGGCTCGGTGGACGGCGAACCGCACTATGGCAGCCACGCGTGGCCTGCCATGAACTCCTCGATACTCACCATTACCGAGGACGAAAAGGTGGAACCGGTACTGCAATCGCTCCGCGAAATCGACGAATCGACCCGCCAGCACGGTCTGAGGGCCTTCGTCTGGAATATAGAGGACCAGTTATAAGACGGTCGGTATTATCTTTTTGGATATTCAGCCCGCTTCGTGCGGGCTTTTTTATAGATTCTTCGTCACTGATTCCTCAGGATGACATTCTTTTTACATACCTGTTATTCTGAGCGGGAGCGAACCGACGAAGGAGTGAGCGCCCGTAAGCTGGCGG
>JAJBVT010000064.1:14593-31408 GCA_020859685.1 Rikenellaceae bacterium | reverse complement strand
TACCTTTCCACTCTGCCGCCCGGCGGTAGATCCTTCACTGCGTTCAGGATGACATTGTTTATATGGGGCGTTCAGGATAACCGCTATATGTCATTCTGAGCGGGAGCGAAGAATCTATTTAATCAAACGGTAGATCCTTCGTCATTTCATTCCTCAGGATGACATTCTTACTGCATACCTGTCATTCTGAGCGGAGCGAAGAATCTATATTATTAAGCGATGGATACTCGTTCCCCCGGAATGACATTTTACTGCCTCAGATAATCTCCTTTACTATTTGCAGGATATTCTCGGTGGAGTCGGTGATACGGTAGCGGTCGTCGATGCGGCGGCCGGCAAGCCAGACGATATCTTCGCCCGAGAGGACCACGAATTGCCGGTTCTTCTCGGCCATCGGCACCTTCCTGTCTATCAGATAGTCGCTCACTTTTTTGCGGCCCGTCATGCCCAGCGGCACGAAACTGTCGCCCTCCTCCCACCGGCGGGCGTGAAGCGGAAAAGCGAGTTTATCCGCGTCCAACAGCGCGACGTGCTCGGGAACGTTCAGCGTGTCCACATTATCGATATCGAGGAAGCGGAAATAGTAGACCGAATTGCCGCAGTAGGCCTTCTTCATATCCCGGTCGATTTCCACCCCGCAGGCGTCGCCCTCCGTGACGGGCGAAACCATGATACGCCCGCGGTCGATGTAGGCGACGTAATCCTTGGCGTAGAATTTCTTACCTGTCTGCCCGTGCTCCAGGGCGTGGCACAGACCGTCCACCACCGTCCCGCGAAACCCGTAACGTGTTAGCAGCTCGTAAATAACGAAATGGTGGGGATATGAGGGGTCGATTCTGGACGGATCTATTACGATAATCCCGTCGCGTTGCTCCTCCACCCCCGCGCGGATATTCTCTATGGCGCTGTCTATGAACATCTGGGCATCCGTAAGCCTGAGCACGTTGGCCCCCATCACCTCGGTGAATGCGGGGTTTATCTCCTTTATTCTCGGGATAAGGCCGAGCCGTATCTTGTTCCGCAGGTACTTGGTGGAGCGGTTCGATGAATCCTCCCTGTACGGAATAGCGTTCAGGGCGGCATAATCGGCTATCTCCCTGCGGGATGCGAACAGCAGCGGGCGCACCACCCGGCCGTTTACCCGGCTTATACCGGTCAGCCCCTTGAGGCCTGTACCGCGGAAGAGGTTTATAAAAAAGGTCTCTATCGAGTCGTCGGCATGGTGGGCTATGGCGACCACCGTGTATCCGTACTCGTCGCACAGGCTGCGGAACCAGTCGTAACGGAGCCTG
This sequence comes from Rikenellaceae bacterium, assembly GCA_020859685.1. Lineage (GTDB taxonomy): Bacteria > Bacteroidota > Bacteroidia > Bacteroidales > Rikenellaceae > WRDF01. The sequence goes on along the minus strand of JAJBVT010000064.1, from coordinate 30,116 downwards.
CGGGCGGCAATCTGTACCGACTCGCCGGTACGCTCCATCTCGCCTGCCGTGTCAAAACGGACGTTATAGTGCGGAAGGCCGAGTTTTTCGGCTTCCCGCCTCACGAGCACCTCATCCTCGAAGGCCTCCTCGCCGCGGAGCTGGAAATTGCAGTGGGCCACCCCGCACTTGTAACCGGCCTCCACGAGCAGGTTCATCAGCACCATGGAGTCCACCCCGCCGCTGACGGCCACGAGCACCTTGTCGTCCCGTTCCAGCAGGTCGTTGTCCTTTATATATTTATTGAAACGGTACAGCAGGTTGGCTCCCATAACGTTTTGATTTTAACTGCTTTAAATAACACATTTTCTACGGCCCGAAACCCCGCCCCCGGCGGCCCGCCCGCCTGCCAGGCAGGCGTACTTCAAACGGGTTTATTATTACTACAAAACATTCACTTCCGATTCCAGCGCCACGCCGAACCGTTCCTCCACGTCGCGGGAGACGGCGGCGGCAAGGTCCAGTATATCCCGGCCGGCAGCGCCCCCGAGGTTCACCAGCACGAGGGCCTGCCTGTCGTGTACGGCGGCGGGACCGAGACTTCGGCCCTTCCAGCCGCACCGGTCGATAAGCCACCCGGCGGCAAGTTTCGCCCGGCCCTCCTGACCCGAAGGATAGAGCGGCATATCGGGGTACTCCTTTTTCAGCTCCTGCGCCAGGGCCTCCTCCACAACGGGATTTTTGAAAAAACTTCCGGCATTGCCCAGCTCGGCCGGTTCCGGCAGTTTTGCTTTGCGTATGGCGGTCACCGCGTTGCGTATGTTTGCCAGCGTCGGCCCCCCCATCGACTCCACCGCATCGCGCAGGTCGCCGTAGCCCAGCCGCGGGTCAGGCACGGCGGAGAGCGTGAAATTGACGGCCGTTATCACAGCCTTGCCGCGCAGCAGGGTTTTGAACACGCTCATGCGGTATCCGAACGCGCAGTGTTCCCGGGCCATCACGACCCGCGCCCCGGTGTCGGTGCCGAACACCTCCACCGACTCGATTATATCTGCTGCCTCGGCGCCGTAGGCCCCTATGTTCTGCACCGGCGAAGCCCCCACGTAACCGGGGATATAGGCAAGGTTCTCCGCCCCCCACAGGCTGCGGGCGACGCAGTAGTCCACGAAATCGTTCCATACCACACCGGCCTCCACGTGCAGCCGCACCCGGTCTCCCTCACGGGAGGTTTCCGTTATCCGGTCGCCGCGCGGGTGCAGCAGCGTACCGTGGTAGTCCCCCGTGAACAGGATATTGCTCCCCCCGGAAATAACCCCCCACTGCGAGCCGAACAACCCCTCGGCGTGGAGCGCACGCAAATCGTCGACCGAGGAGAACCCGCACAGGCATTCGCACCGCACGTCGATACCGAAGGTATTGTATTGTTTAAGGCTTACGCCGTACTGTTTTTCCACCATAACGGTTGCAAAGATATTATTTCCGGACGAGTCTTCTCACTTTCACCTTCGGGGAGTCTGGTCCGCGAAGGGCCTGCTCGCGGGAACGAACCGGAATATTCCCGTCGTTAAATCGATAACGGTTAAAACAAAATTAGGTTAATATTATCCATAAATGGAATATCGATGGTATAAATCGTAGAAAATGGGACTATTTATTATGATTTATTATTCGGAATCCCTAACTTTATAGAGTTTTACATCTACTACTAAAGTAACGATTATCTGGGAATGCAAGGGGTTATTTTTTCTGAAAAGGACAAGGAGCAGATTGTTTCCCACGGCCTTACCGTGGAGAAAGCAGAGAAACAGATCGCCGATTTTATCGACGGTTTCGGGTACCTTCCGGTGGAGGCCGCGGCCGCTGTCGGCAGCGGGATAATGAGGCCGTCGGAGAGCGAGGCGCTCCGTTACCGCCATGCGTACGATACCGCCGCGGATGATCTTTCGGTGGTCAAGTTCGTTCCGGCTTCCGGGGCGGCGACCCGCATGTTCAAGGACCTGTTCACCTTCGCGGCGGACGGTGTGCCCAACAGTGCGTCGGAGAAGACGGTGGCTAATCTGGATAAGTTCGCCTTCTACCCCGCCCTGCCCGAGGGCATCGACGGCCGGGATGACCGTGCCAAGGTCGAGGCGGTACTGGAGTACGGCGCCGCACTGCCCAAAGGGCTTATCTACTTCCACAGCTACCCTGACGGGTCGAGGACGGCCTTCGGCGAGCACCTGTCGGAAGGGGCGTTGTACGCCCGCACGGGCGATACCGTAAGGCTCCACTTCACCATATCGGAGGAGCACCGGGCCGGGTTCGAGACTCTGCTGGAGCAGGTACGGCCGCGTTACGAGGAGCTGTACGGCGTGCGGTACGAGGTGACCTTCTCGGTGCAGGACTCGGGGACGGACACCATAGCCGTCACCCCGGAGAACGAACCGTTCCGCAACGCGGACGGCAGCCTGCTGTTCCGCCCCGCGGGCCACGGAGCGCTTATCGAGAACCTGAACAGCATAGATGCAGACATTATATTTATAAAAAACATAGACAACGTGGCGCCCGACCGCCTGAAGGGCGATACGATTACCTATAAGAAACTTATCGCCGGTATTCTGCTTGAGATGAAACGGCTGAAAGACGAGGCGGTTACGGCCCTCGAAAACCGAGAGGACGGCGCGGTGGACCGGGCGGCGGGGCTGCTCGAAGGCCCGCTCTGCTGCCGGCTTCCGGCCGGGTTCTCCGGGCTGGACGACGGGGCCAAAAGGCAGCTGCTCCTGAAACTGCTCGACCGCCCGATGAGGGTGTGCGGCATGGTTCCCAACGAGGGGGAGCCGGGCGGCGGCCCGTTCTGGGCGGCCAATGCGGACGGCACGTCGTCGCTGCAGATTGCCGAGCCGTCGCAGGTGGCCCCGGAAAAGGCGCACCTACTCAGTGAGGGCACCCACTTCAACCCGGTGGACATCGTCTGCGCGGTGAAGGACCACAAGGGCCGCAAATTCGACCTGCGGGAGTATACCGACCCATCGACCGGGTTCATCTCCGAAAAGTCGAAGGACGGGCGCAAACTCCGGGCGCTGGAGTTGCCGGGCCTCTGGAACGGCGCGATGGCCAACTGGATAACCGTTTTCGCCGAGGTGCCCGTATCGACCTTCACCCCGGTGAAGGAGGTCACCGACCTGCTGCGGCCGGAACACCGACAGTAAGCGGGCAATCTCCGGCCCTTCACCAAGCCGGGGTTTGCCGGGTACACAGAACAGATATAATCATAAAAAATAAAAAAGCACCGATATGGAAAACAAGCTCCAGGAACTGACCCAGAAGCTCTACGACGAAGGGCTTGCCAAAGGGCGGCAGCAGGCCGACAGCCTTGTGGCCGAAGCCTGCGAGTCTGCGGAAAAAATCCTTTCCGAAGCCCGATACGAGGCTGACCGAATCCGCAAGCAGGCCCGCACCGAGGCGGACGACCTGCATAAGAACACCCTCACCGAGCTGAGCCTCGCCGGGAAGCAGGCCGTCGCGCAGCTCAAAGGTTCGATTTCGGACCTGATTGTAGAGAAGTCGCTCGGCGGGAGCGTGAAGGACGCCACCCTCGACGCACAGTTCATTAAAGACATACTCGTTTCGGTGGCTTCGAACTGGAACAACAGTGCCACCGGGAGCGTAACCCTGCAGGCCCTGTTGCCCGAGGCCGACCTTCAGAAGCTGGACAAAGCGCTGGCCGCCAGCTCGGCCGGACTGCTGGACAAGGGCCTCGAGGTCGGCTATTCGGACGAGGTTAAGACCGGATTCAAAATCGGCCCCAAGGACGGCGGTTACTACATAAGTTTCACGGACGAGAGTTTCAACGCCCTGCTCCGCGAATACCTGCGCCCCAAAGTGAGGGAGTTGTTGTTCGGTAACGACCGTTAGCCCATGGCCAGGAACTATTACACGCTGGTCGCCGGGCTGAAGGAGTTCGCGATGGACTCCGATAAGAAAGGTTTCGACGCCTGCGACATCGTCCTCGAAATCCGTCCCCAGCTCAGCGACCGGGATCGGGGATATATGCGCCTGTTCTACGCCGTTTACGATATAGAGAATATCCTGAACATGAAGGCGGGGCGGACGCAGTTCTCGCCCCTAGGCAACTACACGGCCGAAGAGCTGGAGGTCGTGGTTTCGAATCCTTCGGAGCTGCCCGGCTACCTCGGCCGGATAGTGGCGGCCTACGACGACCCGGAAAACCCGGAGTATGACTGGAGGGACCCCGACACGCCTTTCGGCAAGGCCCTTTTCACCGCCTACTACGACGAGTGTGCCCGCAGCGGCAGCCGGTATCTGCGGCAGTGGACCGAGTTCGACCGCAACCTGCGCAATGTCGTCGCGGCCTACGGGGCGCGGAAGGCTTCGCTGCCCGTTGCCGACCAGTTGGTGGGCGGGGGTTATGTGGTGGACACGCTGGGCCGCAGTTCGGCCGCGGACTTCGGCCTGCGCGGCGAGCTGGACTATATCGACGACCTTATCGACGCCCTTGCCGAGGAGGAGAACCTGCTCGAAAAGGAGCGTAAGATAGACGCCATAAGGTGGCGCGTATCGGACGAGCTGACCCCGTTCGACTACTTCGATATGAACGCCATACTTTCGTACCTGACCAAAATCAATATCGTACACCGCTGGGTAAGCCTCGACCCGGAGTACGGCCGCGAAATGTTCGCCAAGCTGATGGCCTCGCTCGACGGCAAGGAGCTGGTCGGAAAAGCGGGCGGCTGAGGGTCCCGGAAAAAGTTTGTCGGAATCTGTATAAAAAAAACGGCCTGCCGCCGTCGTATATTTGTTCCGGCAAGGGGCCGACCGGCCTTATTGTGAAGAATATAAAACTTGAATAGATATGAGTACTACTGGCAAAGTATCGGGCATAATCTCGAATATTGTGATAGTGCGGGCCGACGGGCCCGTGGCGCAGAACGAGATATGCTACGTACATCTCGGCGACATCACGATGATGGCCGAAGTTATCAAGGTGGTCGGCGACGACGCCTACGTGCAGGTATTCGACTCCACGCGGGGCCTTACCATCGGCAACCATGTGGAGTTCGCCGGGCACATGCTCGAAGTTACGTTGGCTCCGGGTATCCTCTCACGCAGTTACGACGGGCTGCAGAACGACCTTGCGAAGATGGACGGGCTGTTCATCGAACGCGGTACGCGTACCGAACCGATGGACTTCGACGCCAAATGGGAGTTCACCCCCATCGCGCAGCCGGGCGACACGGTGACCGGGGGCGACTGGCTGGGCAGTGTCCGGGAGCTGTGGATAGACCATAAAATTATGGTCCCGTTCCGGATGCAGGAGAAATACACCGTAAAGAGCGTCGCGCCCGCGGGCGAGTATACCATTACGGAAGAGATAGCCGTTGTGACGGACAAAAACGGCGCGGACCACAGCGTTACCATGCTCCAGAAGTGGCCCGTTAAGATACCCATCCGCAACTACCGAGAGAAGCCGCGCCCCTACAAGATTATGGAGACCGGCGTGCGGGCCATCGACACGTTCAACCCGCTGGCCGAAGGCGGAACGGGATTTATCCCGGGGCCGTTCGGCGCGGGTAAGACCGTATTGCAGCACGCCATATCGAAGCAGGCCGACGCGGACATAATAATGTTCGTGGCCTGCGGCGAGAGGGCCAACGAGGTGGTGGAGGTATTCACCGAGTTCCCCGAGTTGAAGGACCCCCGCACGGGCCACTCCCTTATGGAGCGGACCACGATTATATGCAACACATCGAATATGCCGGTGGCCGCGCGTGAGGCGTCCGTTTACACGGGTATGACCATCGGTGAGTATTACAGGGCGATGGGCCTGAAGGTGCTGATACTGGCCGACTCCACTTCACGCTGGGCGCAGGCCCTGCGCGAGATGAGTAACCGGCTGGAGGAACTCCCCGGGCAGGACGCTTTCCCTATGGACCTCTCGGCCATCATTTCGAGCTTCTACGCCCGGGCCGGGCTGGTGTACCTCAATAACGGCGAGACGGGCTCGGTAACCTTCCTGGGCACGGTATCGCCAGCGGGCGGTAACCTCAAGGAGCCGGTGACCGAATCGACCAAGAAGGCGGCACGCTGTTTCTACGGCCTTGCGCAGGGCCGCGCCGACAGCAAACGCTACCCGGCCATCGACCCGGTGGACAGCTACTCTAAATACCTCGAGTACGAAGAGATTAAAAAATACCTCGACGAGCGCGTGGAAGAGGGCTGGACCGATATGGTGAACCTCGGAAAGACCATCGTGCTGCGCGGTAAGGAGGCAAACGACCAGATAAACATCCTCGGCGACGACGGTGTACCCATCGAATACCACGACCGGTTCTGGAAGAGCGAACTAATCGACTACGTGATTCTCCAGCAGGACGCCTTCGACGACATCGACGCCAACTGCCCGATGGAGCGGCAGAAGTTTATGTTCAAGATGGTGCTCGACATCTGCGGCAGGGAGTTCCGGTACGAAGGTTTCGAGGACTGTTCGGTCTTCTTCAAGAACCTTATCAACCTCTTCCGCCAGATGAATTACAGCGAGTGGCAGAGCGAAGGGTTCGAGAACTACCGGCGGCAGATATGCGAAGCGGTGGAAGCCAAGGAGGCGAAAAACGTTCAGGCGGCCTAACCCTTAAAGACGACCAATTATGGAGACAAAAGCATTTCAGAAGATATATACCCGCATCGACAATATTACCAAGGCGACCGTAACGCTCTCGGCCACCGGTGTGGGGAACGACGAACTGGCCACCGTGGGCGGTAAACTGGCCCAGGTGGTGAAAATCAACGGAGACCAGGTAACGTTGCAAATATTCTCCGGGACGGAGGGTATCGCCACGGACTCGGAAGTGGTATTCCACGGCGAGCCTCCCACACTGAACGTGAGCGACAACCTCGCCGGGCGGTTTTTCAACGCCTACGGCGAGCCCATCGAGGGGGGAAGTCAGCTCGAAGGCGAACGGCGCGAAATCGGCGGCCCGACCGTGAACCCGTTCAGGCGCCTGCAACCCTCGCAGATGATTGCCACCGGTATAGCCGGTATCGACCTGAACAACACCCTTGTTACGGGTCAGAAGATACCCTTCTTCACCGACCCCGACCAGCCCTACAACCAGGTGATGGCGATGGTGGCCCTGCGTGCGCAGGCCGACAAGATAATCCTCGGCGGGATGGGGATGAGCAACGACGACTTCCTGTTCTTCAAGCACGTTTTCGAGAACGCGGGTGCGCTGGACCGTATCGTTAGCTTCGTGAACACCACAGAGAACCCGCCCGTGGAGCGCCTGCTGGTGCCGGACATGGCCCTTACGGCGGCCGAGTATTTCGCCGTGGATAAGGGCGAAAAGGTGCTGGTGCTGCTTACGGACATGACCCAGTATGCCGACGCGCTGGCGATTGTGTCGAACCGTATGGACCAGATTCCCTCGAAGGACTCGATGCCCGGCTCGCTCTATTCCGACCTTGCCAAGATTTACGAGAAGGCCGTGCAGCTGCCCAACGGCGGCTCGATAACGCTGATTGCCGTTACCACCCTCTCGGGCGGCGACATTACCCACGCCGTGCCTGACAATACGGGTTATATCACCGAGGGGCAGTTGTTCCTGCGTAACGACTCGGATACGGGCAAGGTGATTATCGACCCGTTCCGAAGCCTTTCGAGGTTGAAACAGCTCGTTATCGGCAAGTCCACGCGGGAGGACCATCCGCAGGTGATGAACGCGGCCGTAAGGCTCTACGCCGACGCGGCCAACGCCAAGACCAAACTCGAGAACGGTTTCGACCTTACCGATTACGACGAACGGACCCTGAAATTCGCCCGCGACTACTCCACGGAGCTGCTTGCGGTGGACGTCAACATCGACACCGAAACCATGCTCGACACGGCATGGAGGCTTTTCGCCAAGTATTTCACCCGGAGCGAAGTGGCCATACGTGAAGATATGATGAACAAGTACTGGCCCGAATAGGGAAAGGGAAAAAAGTTATGGCAATCAAGTTCCAATATAACAAAACGTCGCTGAACGACCTTGACAAACAGCTCAAGATGCGGAATAAAGCGCTCCCGACTCTCAAGAGCAAGGAGTCTGCGTTGAGGGCCGAAGTCAGGAAGGCGAAGGAGTCGGCCGCGGATTACGAGCAGAGGCTTCAGGCCCTGGTCCGCCGGTACGACTATATGACCGCCTTGTGGGGGGAGTTCGACACCGGCCTGCTGAGAATCAGGGATGTGGACCTCGATATTACGAAGATAGCCGGGGTACGCATACCTGTTCTGAAGGAGGTGCTGTTCGAACAGAAGCCCTACGATCTGTTCAGCAGTCCGGCATGGTATGCCGACGGGATAGGTCTGCTGAAACAGATGTCGCAGCTGAGCCTCGAATACGAGTTCTTTCGCCATAAGACCAGCCTGCTGGACTATGCCCGAAAGAAGACCACGCAGAAGGTAAACCTCTATGAGAAGGTGCAGATACCCGGTTATCAGGACGCTATCCGTAAGATAAAGCGATTCCTCGAGGACGAAGAGAACCTCTCTAAGAGTTCACAGAAAATAGTCAAGAACCGGCAGGCGGCCGCGGCCGCGCAGCAAGGGAAGGAGGTGGCCGTATGATTGTAAGGATGATGAAATACGACCTGGTGCTCTTCGCCGGTCAGAAGGACGACTTCCTGAACCGACTGCAGGACCTCGGTCTGGTGGACATCACCGTCCGCGGGTGGGAACCCGACGAGAAGGAGCGGGAGCTGATGGTCTCCATCGACCGGCACCGTGCGGCCGTATCGCGCCTGCGGGCGATGGCCGGGGAGGAGGCCGTAAAATCGGCCGTACCCTACCCGACCGGAGAGGAGGCATACGACGAGTACATAAAGGCTTCCACAGCCGAAGACAATCTCACGGCGCAGATAGCGCAGGGCCGCAAGGACCTCGAATACCTCGGCAGGTGGGGCGATTTCAGCCCGGAGAAGATAGCGCAGCTCGAAAGTACGGGTGTGAAACTGCGATTCTTCCACGCCTATACCAAGGAGTTCGACGCCCGTTTCGAGGAGTGGAGCGGGGAATACCTTGTCTACCCGGTGAGCGAATCGGACGGTATGACCTGGTTCGTGGTGGTGACCACCCCGGGCACCGAGGTGCCGATAAACGCGCAGGAGGACCGCGCCCCTGACATGACCTATTCGGACAAGGAGGCCGAAATCGAGGGACTCATTGCCGAAAGGGAGGCCCTCAAGGCCACCATAGAGCGGGCCGCCGCATCGGTGGACCTTATCGCCGAACACGGGGCTGCCGAGCAGGAGCTCCTGCACCTGGAGCAGGTGGCAGGCTCGGGCAGCGAAGCGGCCGAGGGGACGCTCGTGCTGCTCGAGGGATGGGCCACGGCCGAGACGGCCGGGAAGGTGGACGCCATGCTGGCGGAATACCCCAACCTGTTCTATATCAAATCGGACCCCACGCCGGAGGACGAACCGCCCGTGGTACTGCGCAACAACCGGTTCAACCGGATGTTCGAAATTATCGGCGGGTTCTACTCCCTGCCCAGATACGGTACGCTGGACCTTACCCCGTTCTTCGGGCCGTTCTATGTGCTCTTTTTCGGGCTGTGCCTCGCCGACGCGGGTTACGGGCTGATATTCTTTATCCTCGGGCTGGTGATGCGCAGCAGGGTGAAACCGGAAATGCGGCCCGCCGTAAGTCTGGTTACGCTTTGCGGGCTCTCCACGATGATATGCGGCACGTTCCTCGGTTCCTTTTTCGGCATTCAGCTCGCCGACATCGAGTGGTTCGGCGATTTCCGGAACTATATCCTTTCGCCCGACAATATGTTCGCGCTGGCCCTCGGATTGGGTGTGGTGCAGATTCTGTTCGGGATGTGCCTGAAGGTGGTGAACCTTTCCCGGCAGTTCGGCTTCAGGTACGCACTGGCCACCCTCGGATGGATAATCGTACTGGTCGCGGGGTTGGTCAGCTACGGCCTCGGTTCGATGGGTTACGAACAGTACGGTTTCGGCTCTACGGCGTTCTGGATTGCGGCAGGTATCGGGCTGTTTATGATGTTCTTCCTCAATTCGCCGGGCAAAAACCCGTTCGTCAATTTCGGGGCCGGATTGTGGAATACATATAACCATATCACGGGGATAATCGGCGACGTGCTGAGCTACATCCGGCTTTTCGCGATAGGTCTGTCGGGTGGTATTCTCGCCTCGGTGTTCAACCAGCTCGCGTTGGGACTCAGCCCGGATATCCCGGTGCTAAGGCAAATCAGTATAATACTGATTCTGACCATCGGCCACGGGATAACGCTCTTCATGTCGACCCTGAGCGCCTTCGTGCATCCGATGCGTCTGACTTTCGTTGAGTTCTACGGCAACGCGGGCTTCGAAGCCACGCAGCGGGCCTTCAACCCCCTGAAAAGAAACAAGGTGCGCACGACGGCATAAAGCGGCAGAGTGCACCCCTACACAAGAATAACAACAAACGAAAATAAATGTTTAATTAAAAATCAGATTTATGACACCAATCGTTTTAGCCTGGATAGGTATAGCTTTCATGGTAGGATTGAGCGGAGTTGCCAGCGCCATCGGTACGTCCATCGCCGGGCAGGCATCGGTAGGCGCGATGAAGAAGAACAGCGGCGCTTTCGGTAGCTACCTCGTCCTTTCGGCCCTACCGGGCAGTCAGGGTCTCTACGGGTTCGTGGGCTTCTTTATTATGCAGGGCCTCCTCGTGGACTCCATCACCTGGGTGCAAGCGGGCGGCGTGCTGGCCGGCGGCCTTATCATGGGCTTCGTAGCCCTTGTCAGTTCGTGGATGCAGGGTAAAACCTGTGCCAACGGTATCGCGGCCATCGGTAACGGACACAACGTGCTGGGTAACACGCTTATCCTCGCCGTTATACCGGAGCTGTACGCCATCCTCGGCGTGGCCATAATCTTCCTTATCAACGGATTGGTAGGGTAATCGGTTCGGTTCCGAACACATGACAGGTCCCTGTGCGGGGCCTGTTTTGTGTTTATAGCATTATCCCGGAAATGCACGGGGCCGATATAGTTCGGCCTTACGATTGGTTCGAAGAATCTTCCGGTTATAAAACCCGGCTGTTCCCCGGGACGGTATATCGGATTGATTAGCCTGCGACGGAATTTCGCCCGGCGAAAGAATTGAACGGTTGGTAAAATTTCGTACATTTGCGCATCGTTTCGCGCTCGGACAGGGAGTTATAACCGGGCGATGCGCCATTTATATTACGCGCGGACACAAATAACGGCTGGTTTCCAGCCGGAAACGTTTTACCCTTATCGACCAATGGCCAAAAGCAGCGTCAGTTTCCGGGACAGTATCGCCAAGTTCACCTCCATCGCCAAGGACATCCGCGGCGGGAAGTACGCCCCGGTCTACCTGCTTATGGGCGAGGAGGGATACTTTATCGACCGCCTGGCCGACCTGCTGGCTACCCGTGTGCTGACCGACGAGGAGCGGGCTTTCAACCAGATAACAGCCTACGGGAAGGACAGCGAATGCGGCGATATTATAAACTTCTGCAAGCAGATGCCCATGATGGGCGCTTACCAGGTGGTGATACTCAAGGAGGCCCAACAGCTACGCGGTATCGACAGGCTGTCGCTCTACACGCAGGCGCCTTCGGCGACCACGGTGCTGGTTATATGCCACAAGGAGAAGAACATAGACAAGCATTCGGCACTTTATCGGCATGTCAGTAAAATCGGTGTGGTGTTCGAGTCGGTGCGGCCGCGGGACTATGAAATAGGTAGCTGGCTGGCGGATTTCGTCCGTTCGAAAGGATTCGGTATCGAACCGAAGGCGCTCACGATGCTGACCGACCACCTCGGGGCGGATATCGCCAAAATCTCCAACGAACTCGACAAACTCACCACCTACCTGCCCGAAGGTACCCCTACTATCACCGCGGACCATATAGAACAAAACATAGGTATCAGCAAGGATTTCAACAACTTCGAACTGACCCGGGCCATCAGCGAGCGCAATATGAAGAAGGCCCTGCTTATCGCCGAGCATTTTTCGAGGAACCCGAAAGATAACCCTTTGCTGGTAACGATAAGTACGCTGTTCTCACATTTCCAGCGTATTTTCATCGTCAATTACCAGAAATGGCTGGCCCGCAGCCGCGGCACCGCCATGCCTGCCGACGCCGAACTGGCCCGGATGCTCAAAATCCCCTCCGCTTTTTTCCTGAACGAATACAAGCAGGCGGCGACGCTCTACCCGAACAAGAAAGTATTCGTTATTCTGGGGATGCTGCGCGAGTACGATATGAAAAGTAAGGGGATGAACTCCGGAAGCGCATCGGAGGGCGAACTGCTCCGGGAGCTGCTTATGAAGATATTCCTATTGTAAGCCCGCCTGCCGGGCATATCCGGCGTATTCCCGTAAACGATGTTCGAACAGGTCGGGTTATGCGGGTATAATCCGAAAGGGGACGGATAGTCTCCGTAATCAGAAGTCAATCAACATATACAGCTCCCTCGCCTTTGGGCGTGAGACGTGGTTGAAGTGCCACCATTCGCTGGTTACGGTGGTGAACCCGGCCCGGCGCATCACGGAGCAGAGCAGCAGGCGGTTGTCCAGTTGCTCCTGCGAGAGTATTCCACGGGCCAGCAGGCCCTTTTCGTCGTCGATATTGGCTTCGGGGCCGAGGTGGTCGTACACGGTGCCCATATCGAGCGGCATCCCCTGCGCGTCGAGGACGGATACGTCCACCGCCGCGCCGTAATTGTGCAGCCCGCCGCCGTTGGCCGGGTCGGCCACGTAGAGCTGTTTGCCCGTGGCTTCGGCGATGCGCCTCATACGGCGCTGTACCGACATGGGGCGGGCGGCGTCGTAGACGATAATCCGGTAACCCGGGTGGCTCTCTTCGAGGTAATCCTGGGCGGCGGAGAGTTTCTCGGCGGCTTCGGGGAGGAGATAGGCTTCGGTAAGGTCGTCGTACATCACCTCGCCCACAAAGTTATCCGGCGTTGCGTACACAAGGTGGACAGCGATACGAGGGTCGTAATCCGCAAGGTCGACCAGACCGAGCGAGTCCAGCCGCAGGGCGGTCGGGCTTTTGACCGGCTCCGTCGGTTCAGGCACGGCTTCATATGGGGATGAAGAATCGGCGGGGCTTGCCGCCGCGGAAATATCGTATGCGGTAGTTTCGCCAGCAGTATATTCGCCAGCCGGGTTTTCGGCCGCCGGACTATGTCTGCCCAGGCATGAGGACAGGGCGGAAACGGCGACCGCCGCAAGGATAAAAAGTGTCACTTTTTTCGTATCCATAAACCTAATATTACAAATTCCGTTCTAAATCCGGGACAGCGATTTTACCGCCGGGGTTCAAATATAGTGATTAAAGGATTATATTTGTAACCGACGGCGGGACTCACCGCACCGGACATCTGTCGGGATAACGGCAGGGCCGGACGGGTTTGGCAGGACGGAATTTTCGGAATGGGCGCGGGGAAAGGCGCGGGGATGGTTCGGTGGAAAGGAGTCGGCCGAGAGCGCCAGACTTGTTTGCCAGGACGGAATCGCCGTAATGGGGCGCGGGGGATTCAGGAAGGTTCGGTGGAAAGAAGTCGGATAAAGGCCAACAGCGCTGGACGGGTTAGGCAGTACGGAATTTTCGGAATGGGCGCGGGGGATTCGGGAAGGTTCGGTGGAAGGTTGAATGAAGTAATGGACAGAGTGGCGGCTAAACAGGGCGAACCGGAGCCGGTAACCGGGCGAACCGGAAGCTGTGATGACACGAACCGGAAGCTGTAACTGAGCAAACCGGAGCCGGTAACAGGTGAACCATAGGAGGGACAATTAGCAAGCCGGGGACGGGGCCGAATCAGAGCAGTAACGAGACAAAGTGAGCCGGTAATGTGGGTATGAAAATTGCAAGCAGCACGCGGACATGTGTAGTACCCGTTCAGTATATCGCGTCCCCAACCGGAAAACCCATCATAAACAGAAAATTTAAACTTCTGATATAATGTTTTTTAACGTAGAAATCACAGGCAAAATACATTGGATTGGCACCAACGACCGGCGCAAGCACCGGTTCGAAAATCTGTGGCCCCTGCCGTTCGGGGTGTCCTACAATTCGTACGTCATAGCGGACGAAAAGACCGCGCTGGTAGACACCATCGAAATGGGTACCGACGGATCGTACCTCTCCAAACTGGAATCCGTACTGGGTGGCCGTCCCCTCGACTATCTTATAATCAACCATATGGAGCCGGACCACTCGGGTGAGATAGCCACCGTGGTACGCCGTTACCCGGATGTAACGGTAGTGGGTAACAACAAGACTTTCAATATCCTCAGGGCCTATTTGGGCGACCTTCCCAAAAACCTCCGGGAGGTGAAGGACGGCGATACGCTCGATATGGGTTATCACAAACTGCAATTCCATATGACCCCGTGGGTCCATTGGCCCGAGACCATGATGACCTACGACGTGACCGACAAGGTGCTCTTTTCGGGAGACGCCTTCGGGACGTTCGGAACGCTGGACGGCGGGGTGCTCGACCGGGACGTCAGGTTCGAATACTACGAAAACGAGATGCGCCGCTACTACTCCAATATCGTGGGTAAGTACGGCAACATGGTGCAAAAAGCTCTCGGCAAACTGTGCGGGGTGTCGATAGAAACCATCTGCTCGCTGCACGGCCCCGTATGGCAGGAGAATGTGGCCAAGGTTGTAGGGCTGTACGATAAGTGGAGCAAGTGCGAGACGGACAACGCTCTGGTGGTGATATACGCCTCGATGTACGGTAACGCGGCCCATATGGCGGATTACATCGCAAATATGGTCTCCCGGGGCGGGGTGCGCGATATCCGGGTGTACGACGTTTCTAAAACCCATATTTCCTACCTTATCAGCAAAATCTGGCGGTGCCGCGGGGTGATGCTCGGCAGCTGCGCCTACAATACCGAAATGTTCCCGCTGATGGAGCAGCTTTGCACGGAGATACTCCATTACGGGGTAAAGGACCGGTTGCTGGGGCTGTTCGGCTCCTGCAGTTGGAGCGGGGGCGGGGTACGCAACCTAAAGCAGTTTGCAGAGAAGAGCGGCTGGGAGTTGGTGGCCGACCCCGCGGAAATGCTCGGATGCGCCACGGAAGAGAAGTATGCCGCCTGCGACGCGCTCGCAAAAGCGATGGCGGACAGGTTGACAGATAAATAACCCCGGACGAAGATGGAATTGAAAACGGGACTGGAGTATGTCGCGGACCTGACGGTCGGCGAAGGGAATACGGCTGCGGCGATGGGTTCGGGCGATATGCAGGTATTGGCCACGCCGTCGATGGTGGCGCTGATGGAGAACGCGGCCATGAACTGCGTGGCCGGGCACCTGCCTGAAGGGTCCACGACGGTCGGTACCCAAATCGACGTGTCGCACAGCAGGGCTACGCCCGCCGGTGTTGTCGTATATGCCAAAGCGGTGCTCGAATCGGTAGAGGGCCGTAAACTGGTATTCAGCGTGAGTGCCCGGGACGATAAGGGCACCGTCGGAGAAGGCTCCCATACGAGGGTCGTGGTAGACCGGGA
>JAJBVT010000064.1:10426-14493 GCA_020859685.1 Rikenellaceae bacterium | reverse complement strand
GGATAGGAATGGCGTTGGTATGATTTTCCGTCTGCGGACCCTGATACCGGGTGTTGCAGGCGGATTTTTTTACGGGGGGAATCAGATGGTACGCGCTGTGGATAAGTTAATTCCGGAACCTGAGGGACCAAATAATCCGGTACCCGGTAATACGGCCGGGTCGAGTGTCCAACCGGATTACGGATGGGTCAGGTGGAGATGTGTGCCGGCCGGTACAATTGGAGACCAACCGGGGGTGACGGCCGGAGGAAGGTGCGAGGATGACCGGAAGGATTGGAAATCCAACCGGGGTCCAACCGGGGTCCGAAATACCGTCATTCGATAATTACTTCGGTAAAGGATTTTTGCGGGTAAGATTCAGGCGCGGGGTCTGTATGGAGTTGGATTTTCGCTCGGTAGTAACCCGTGGTTCCGGATTATGTTTTCTCCGGAACTGTCAGGAATTTGTTAATTTTACAATTAGACCCTGTTTCGAGCGGCCCGCTACCCCGCCCCCGGCGGCCGCACGTCTGCAATATCAGACATATATTCTTTGCCGTAGAAATATATAAAACTAATCTTTGATTGATTTTTTGCCGGAGGAACGATACGGCAGCCCTCCGTCCCGGTTTCCGGCACTCGACTCCTGTGGTTCAGAAACGGTTACGCAGATAATCGGCAAGGACCAGGGCATGGTTACGGGTCTCGTCTTTGGCGGCGTAAAGGAGAGTCACTATATCGAACCCGACGACGTAATCGCGCAGGTAATCCGCGGCATGGCCGTCGGCAAGCTCCTGTTCGTACCGCCGGGAGAACTCCTCCCAACGACCCTCGATATCCTCATGGTACCATCGGCGCAGTTCGGTCGAGGGGGCGAGGTCTTTTGCCCAGAGGTCATACTCGAGGTCCTGCTTCCGCTTGCCGCGCGGCCACATACGGTCTACAAAGACCCGGAACCCGTCGTTCTCAGCCCTCGGCTCGTAAATCCTTTTGACCTTAAACTCTTTCATAATCACTGATTTTATGCCGGTAACCCCGGTATTGCCGCCGCTGCTCCCCCGGCTAACGGCAACGGCGACCCGTGGGGGCCGCCGTTAACAGTGCAAATACGATTCCCCGGAGCGGGGTTACGCATTAAATATAGATCATTTTGCGCGTCATACCGCCGTCCACCACGATATTATCCCCGTCGATAAAACCGTTGCGGGGGTCGGCAAGCATGAGGCAAACCCGGGCGATATCGCCGGGCCGCCCTACCCTTCCCGACGGGTGCTGGGCGTGGTCGGCGGACGAGAGCGCCCCGTAATCGCCGGTCTCTATCCAACCGGGACTTATGCAGTTGACCGTAACACCGCTGCCCGACAGCGAAGCCGCCAGAGCATGGGTGAGAGATACTATCCCGCCTTTGGAAGCGGCGTAACCCTCGGAACCCGGCTCGCTCTGCGCCCACCGGGTAGAGGCGATATTGATTATCCGTCCGCAGGGCATACCACCGCAATCAGGAACAGGGATACCGGAAAGTGTGGCTGTTTCGGGAACGGCATCGGTTCCGAACACGGAGCCACCACCAGTTTCGGGACCGGCATCGGTTCCGAACACGGAGCCACCACCAGTTTCCGTCCCCATGCCGGTTCCGTTTCCCGCTGTCGCTTCGAAACCTTTTTCTTTTCCGGATTCCGTATCCGAACCGGTTTCGTTTCCGGCTACGGCCTTCTCGCTGTTTTCCCGCTTTTCCCGGTCCGCCATACCCCCGAAACGTGCATACCACAACTCCGCGAACACGCGCGAGGTGACGAACACCGGGCGCAGGTTCGTGGCAATCACCCTGTCGAACCGCTCTACGTCCGTTTCGAGCAGGGGCGAGAACTCCGATATACCCACGTTATTGACCAGTATGTCCATGACGCCTTCCGGCCCAGCGGCATCCCTTACGGCATCCCCGAGCGCCGCGGCATCGGTCACGTCCACCTCGTAGAAAGCCCGGTGGCCGAGACGGTCTTCCAGACGGCGGCCGCCCGCGGCGTCCCGGTCGCAGAAAAAGACAAGGGCGCCCTCCTGTGCGAACGCCCTTACTATCTCGCGGCCGATGCCGTTGGCCCCGCCAGTGACGAAGCACCGTTTACCGGCCAGAAAGCCGCCGCCCTCCGTTACCATCTGTTGGTATGGACTTTCGAAGCGTCGTACTTATCCTTCGCCGCGTTGTCGCCGGACGGATAACCGACCGGTACCACGGCCAGCGGGAGGACGTTGGCGGGAAGACCGAGGGCGTTTATAACATGCCCCATCCGGTCCTCATACGGGTAGGCGGCCGTCCAAACGGCGCCCAGGCCCTGCGCTTCGGCGGCCAGCAGTAGGTTCTGCGTGGCGGCCGAGCAGTCGAGGTACCAGTAGGACGATTTGTCGGTATCGCCGCAGATTATAATGGCCAGCGGGGCTTCGGTCACCATTTTGGCGCCGGTCTCGGCAAGCATGTCGAGGGTTTCGCGGTCGTTAACCACCACGATTTCCCACGGCCTGCGGTCCATTCCCGACGGTGCTGCCATTGCGGCCCGCACGAGGATATCGACCTTCTCCTGCTCCACGGCACGGTCCTCGTAGCTGCGCACGCTCTTGCGCTCGAAAATAACGTCGAGAATAGTTCCGTCGCTCTCCGCGGTTACGGTATTGGCATCTCCGCCGCAGGCCCATGCCCCGGCAACGACCGCCACGGCGGCCATAATGTTGATAATTTTCCTTTTCATCGTTATATTGGTTTAATTAAAAGTTCCGCTTCGTCCGCCCGGCAATCCTCCGTTGCATAGTTATTGTTCCATAATACCCTAAGGGCCACACCACCTATAACTTCTGCCCGGGGCGGGGCTGTAAAGATACTAATATCGGCCGGTAAAAATACCGGAATGATTTCATATATTTACAAAACAGTATTCGCCTCGGTATAGCTCAAACAAGTTTGGCTCTGCCCACGGTGTTCACTAAATCAGAACTTTAAATCGGGATAAAAAAGACAATATGGACTATACGATAGATATCGACAGGGCGACCTGTATCAAATGCGGCAGATGTGCCACCGTATGCCCGTCGTCGGTGTTCGACATCGGGGCGGAGAGGGAAATAATAGTAAGCCGGCCGGAGAACTGCATCGTTTGCGGCCACTGCGTCGCCGCATGCCCGACCTTTTCGGTGCGCCACAGCGACTTTCCGCCCGCGAAAGTACATGCGATAGATACGGAAAAACTTCCCACGCCGGAGCAGACCCTTTTGCTGATTCGTTCCCGCCGGTCGAACCGGGCCTTTACCAAAGAACCCGTGCCCGCGGAGAAGATAGACCTCATACTCGAAGCCGCCCACCGTGCCCCCACGGCGAGTAATCTCCAGCAGGTGGAGTATACCGTGGTGACCGACCCGGAGCTACTGAAGGCGATTTCCACCCATACCGTGGAGGTGTTCTACAAAATCACACGGAGGATAAACAGTCCGTTTATCAAGCCGGTTATCAGCAGGTTACAACCCGAAGTGTACCGGATGGCCAGCAGGCTTGCACGGCTGAAGAGCATGTATGACGCGGGGCACGATATGATACTGCGCGGGGCTATGGCCGTAATATTTATCCATACCCCGGTCTCCTCGCGTTTCGGTTGCCAGGACTCCAACCTCGCCTACCAGAACGCGTCGCTGATGGCCGAGAGTCTCGGGGTCACGCAGTTTTATACCGGTTTCGTTTGCAACGCCCTGAAGCAGGACAAGGAGCACAAACTGGAAAAGATGCTGGGTATAGACGGACGGGTACATGCGGGAATGGCACTCGGGATACCCCGGTTCCGCTATCCCAACTATATCGACAAGAAGGAGATAAAGGTTACAAAATTGTAGTATGGACGGAGAATTCCGGGACATACCGGTTGAGGTCCGGAGATAATAATATGCTTATGTGACCCAGTGAGGGGGGACCCGATGGGTTTGTCTTATACCGGCGGGAGATCCTTCGTCGCATACCGCTCCTCGGGATGACATGAGGAAGTTTGACGCGTTCGCTCCTTTGGATGAAAACGTCATTCTGAGCAAAGCGAAGAATCTGAGAGGACATTATA
>JAJBVT010000064.1:0-10326 GCA_020859685.1 Rikenellaceae bacterium | reverse complement strand
CCTTTGGATGAAAACGTCATTCTGAGCAAAGCGAAGAATCTGAGAGGACATTATATTATTGGTAGATCCTTCGTCGCGTACCGCTCCTCGGGATGACATGGGGGAGGTTTGTCGAGTCGCTCCTCAGGATGACATGGGGGAGGTTTGTCGGGTACCGCTCCTCGGGATGATATGGGATATGGGGAGGTTGGGCGGCATCCGCTTCTTACGATGGCATTAGAATGTTATTCGGTGTGAAGAGAAAAGATCCTTTGTCGCTTCGCTCCTCAGGATGACATGGGGGAGGTTTGTCGGGTACCGCTCCTCGGGATGATAGGAGGAGGTTGGGCGGCATCCGCTTCTTAAGATGGCATTA
This sequence comes from Rikenellaceae bacterium, assembly GCA_020859685.1. Classification (GTDB taxonomy): domain Bacteria; phylum Bacteroidota; class Bacteroidia; order Bacteroidales; family Rikenellaceae; genus WRDF01. Next base: position 9,971 of record JAJBVT010000064.1, on the reverse strand, counting down.
GAATGTTATTCGGAGTGAAGAGAAAAGATCCTTCGTCGCTTCGCTCCTCAGGATGACATGAGGAAGTTTGACGCGTTCGCTCCTTTGGATGAAAACGTCATTCTGAGCAAAGCGAAGAATCTGAGAGGACATTATAGATCCTTCGTCGCTTCACTCCTCAGGATGACATGAGGGAAGTCTGGCGTGTTCGCTCCTTTGGATGATAGGAGAGGTTTGAGGCGTTGCTCCTCAGGATGACATGGGGGAAGTTTCTCACATTACCTTGGGATGAAGAAACGTCATTCTGAGCTAAGCGAAGAATCTGTGAGGACATTATAGATCCTTCGTCGCTTCACTCCTCAGGATGACAGGGGGAGGTTGGAGGCGTTGCTACTCACGATGATATGCGGAGATGATTCGTATACCGATAGGCCGGGGACGGGGCTATCTGGTGAGACCGCCTATCAGGCTCTCGGCCTGCCGCAGGTAGCCGCTGCCGAAAATATTGAGGTGGTTCAGGACATGGTAGAGCTGGTAGAGGGGTACCCGTTCCCGCCACCCGTCCTGTAACGGATATGCCTCGTCGTAGGCGCGGTAAAATTCTTCGGGGAACCCGCCGAACAGCATAGTCATGGCGATATCGGTCTCCCGGTGGCCGTAGTAGACCGCAGGGTCGATAAGGTACGGCGCTCCGGTGGTGGAGCAGAGATAGTTGCCGCTCCACAGGTCGCCGTGCAGCAGCGTGGGCGGCTCGTCGACGTGGGAGAGCATCCGGTCGACCGTCTCCCTCAGCCGGTAGAGTATATCCCACACACGCTTCCCGAAATACCCGGTACCGAGGGCCATTTCCAACTGGTATTTAAGACGTTTACCGTAATAAAACTCTGCCCAATCGGTAGCCTCGGCACCTTCGGCGATGTTGGGCTGGGGGTTGGCACCGATAAAATTGTCTTCGCGAAACCCGAAGCGCGGCCCGGTACGGCGGTGCAGGCGGGCCACCATCCGTCCGAGTTCGGTATAGAAACCGTCCGCCGGGCGGCCCGGCTCGATATATTCCGACAGGATAAAGTCGTCGCCCCACAATACCGCCCCGGGAACATTTATCCCCTCGGCGGCGGCAAGTTCGGCAAGCCCCGAGGCCTCGCACCGGAAAGCCGCGGACCTGCGGCCCTTTTTCAGGAAGTACCGGTCTCCGCCCTCGGTCTCCACGACTCCATCGCCGTATGGCATTGAGACCACTTTCCGGCTTAGCCGATTCTCGATAATCTCCCTTATATCGCTTTGCATATTCGATTATATTTTACACTAATAAATATTACATATTCGACCGACAAATACTACATATCCGGTCAACTCTCACGACATTACAGGTAAATATACCCAAGAGCCTGTATTATGTATGACAATATAGTGTACTCCGGATAATAAGTAATAATATACATGTTACACTAAGAAAAAAGGACGTCTGCAATCGGACGTGCGGCCCGCCGGGAGCGGCGTGCAGGCCGCTATAAACAAATAGTGTAAAACTGTAAATAGTTACCAATTATATTTGCGGAATCCGGAAATCTCCGCAGGTTCCGTTATCCGAGAACGACACCGACCTGCAAATATAATAAACCCGGATATAACCCGGCACCGTATAGTAATATAAATCGGCAGCAAGGGGTTCGACACTCTTCGCTTCAGGATTTAGTTAAAGCGGCAATTTATTCGCCGGGTAGTTTTCCCACCATTTTAGAAGGGTCCACGATACGGTCGAACTCCTCACCGGATATATAACCGCTCTCTACGGCGGCCTGCCGGAGTGTTTTATCCTCCGTATACGCCTTGCGGGCTATCTCGGCGGCCTTATAGTATCCGATAACGGGATTAAGGGCGGTGACCAGCATCAGGGAGTTATCGAGATGTTCCTTTATACGCCCGGGGACCGGTTCTATTCCCGCGGCGCAGTGCCCGTCGAAACTCGCGCTACCCTGCCCCAGCAGTTTGGCGCTGTGAAGGAAGTTGTATATTATGAGCGGTTTGAATACGTTTAGTTCGAACTGACCGTTGGAACCGCCTACCGACACGGCCACGTCGTTGCCCATCACCTGGGCGGCTATCATGGTGAGCGATTCGCACTGCGTGGGGTTTACCTTACCGGGCATGATGGACGAACCGGGTTCGTTCTCCGGCAGGCGGAGTTCCCCTATCCCCGCCCGCGGCCCGGAGGCGAGCAAACGGATGTCGTTGGCAATCTTCATCAGCGATACCGCCGTGCCCTTGAGCGCACCGTGTGCGGCAACAAGGGCGTCGTGGGTGGCCAGAGCTTCGAATTTGTTGGGCGCAGTGACGAACGGGATACCGGTAAGCCGCGCGATTTCGGCGGCTACCTGCACGGCGAATCCGTCCGGAGTATTGATACCCGTCCCCACGGCCGTGCCGCCGAGGGCAAGTTCGTAAATACGCGGCAGGGTGCCCTCTATGGCCCGTACCGCATAGTCCAACTGTGCGGCGTACCCGCCCAGCTCCTGCCCGAGCGTTAGCGGTGTGGCGTCCATAAGATGGGTGCGGCCTATTTTCACGATACCCATAAACTCCCGGCTCTTGGCTGCCAGCGTTCCTGCCAGACGGCGAATGCCCGGCAGGGTGGTTTCCAGTACCATTTTAGCCGCCGCAATGTGCATGGCGGTGGGGAACGTATCGTTGGAGGACTGCGAACGGTTCACGTCGTCGTTGGGCGAGAGGATTTTTTCCCGGTCGGCGAGCGACCCTCCGGCAAGCACCTGCCCGCGGTTGGCTATGACCTCGTTGACGTTCATATTGGTCTGCGTGCCGCTGCCGGTCTGCCACACCACCAACGGGAACTCCCCGTCCAGCTTACCGGCGATAATCTCGTTGCAAACTCTGCAAATAAGTTCGCATTTATCATCGCCGAGTACCCCGAGCCGGGCGTTAGTAATCGCCGCGGCCTTCTTCAGGTAACCGAACGCCCGGATTACCTCCGTCGGCATCCGGTCGGTATCCCTCGCGATGGGAAAGTTATCTATGCTCCTCTGAGTCTGCGCGCCGTAATAGGCTTCCGCGGGCACCTTCACCTCGCCCATCGTATCTTTCTCGATTCTGTAATCCATAACAATACAGTTAGGTTGACTATATTCTAATTTACTAGATTTTTTCCGCTCCACCAGCCTCCCACCGACGGCCCGCAAGTCTGCAATGAAGAAGTAAGTTTTCACCTCAGACCGAACGGATATATAACTACATGAAGGTATAAAATCCTGTCGTAAATCGTAAGCTCCCGTATAAAAACAGACGGTTGTCGGAAACTTCCCAAACAAAAACCGCACCCCGGGTAAGGAGTGCGGTGTAAAGTATGGTCCAATCGGCATATTTATAGTACGGCCGCGCGAGGGACTATTCGGCCGGGGCCTCCGCTTCGGCGGCTTCCGGCTCCTGCGCTTCGGGGTCCTCGACAGCGAAGTCGGTCATCCCGGCGGTCACGAGGATATTGTACCACGAGATTATCTTTTTCATATCGGATACATGCACCCGGTCGCGGTCGTAATCCGGCAGGACCTCGGCGAACAGCGCCTTCAACTGCTCCGGCGAGGATTTGTGGCTGATGGCCTCCTTACCCCCGTGTTTTTCGAACATAGCGGTGAAAATCGACCCGAGGCTTACCTCGTCCGTTTCGGTATAGACCGAAATTTCGCCCAGCGCACTTACCCTGGAGCTGGAGGTGGCGTTGCTCCTTTTGCCGTCGGTAAGCGACTCGACGATAACGCCGTTCTTGCTCTGCGCGATGTATTTGTAGAGGCCGGGCTGGCCCGAGATAGCGAGTATATCTTTCAGTTTCATATCCTGTCTGTTTATATTCGGTTAACCTTTTCGCAGTTGCAAAGATAGTGAACCGGATAAGTTTTGCAAACCCGCAAGGGCAGTTACACACTTCTCCCGCACATACGTATATCCACTGAAGGGAAATCCTTCACTGCCGTTCAGGATGACATGGTCCTTGAAAGCGCTTGCGGATAATCATATTTAATTTTTGACGGCGGCGGGGAAATCCGTTACATTTTGCAGCGTGGGCGGGGCCTCATTAGGAAATAGGGGCAAAATATCGTAAAATTGCACCATATTAGGCAGAAAAAAGTATTTTATGAAGGTATTGAAGTTCGGAGGTTCGTCCGTCGGGACGGCCGACGCGGTGAGGAAGGTGAGGGAAATCGTTTCGGGTTGTTCCGGTGAGGGTACTATTGTGGTCGTCTCGGCGCTTCACGGCATCACCGACCAACTGCTATCCACCGCCCGGATGGCCCTCAAAGGGGATGTCGGATACAAGGCCGAACTGGACGCGATGGTGGGTCGCCACAGGGAGCTGTGTGCGGAAGTAGTCCCGGACAATGCACGGGTAACGGTCTCGGCGCAGCTGGAGGTGATGTTCGACGAACTTACCAATATACTGAAGGGGGTTTACCTTATCCGAGACCTGTCGCAAAAGACTACGGACGCCGTGCTGAGTTACGGTGAGAGGATGTCGTCGGCCATCGTGCACGGCGCTATACCCGGCTCCGGGATTGTGGACGCGCGCGATATTATCAAGACGCGGCCCTACTTCCATAAACACGTCATTGATTTCAGAACCACCGACCGGCTTATAACCGAAGCCTTCCCGGGAGCGGGGGATGAGCAGGTGACCGTAGTGCCCGGTTATATAGCATCCGACCTGGATACGGGAGACGTAACCACGCTCGGGCGCGGCGGCTCGGACTATACCGCCTCTGTGATAGCGGCCGCGGTCGACTCCTCGGTGCTGGAGATTTGGACCGATGTGGACGGCTTTATGACCGCCGACCCGAAGATGGTCGCCAGCGCTTACGTTATCGAAAAACTGAGCTACGTGGAGGCCATAGAGCTGTGTAACTTCGGTGCGAAGGTTATCTATCCCCCCACCATATTTCCTGTATTCCACAAGCGGATACCCATTATCGTAAAGAACACGTTCAATCCCGGGTCGCCGGGTACGTACATATCGAGCGAAAAGGTGGTCGGCTCGAACAAGGCCATAAAAGGCATCTCGTCGGTCGCCGACTCTTGCCTGATTACCGTGCAGGGACTCGGAATGGTAGGCATCATCGGTGTCAACTACCGCATTTTCAAGAGCCTTGCCAAGGCCGGTATCAGCGTTTTCTTCGTGTCGCAGGCTGCCTCGGAGAACAATACCTCCATCGGGGTCAACGCACTGGATGCCGACAAGGCGGTGCAGGTCCTCTCGCAGGAGTTCGCACTGGAGATAGAACAAGGTGAAATAAATCCGGTGAAGCGTGAATGCGGCCTGGCCACAGTGGCCATCGTGGGCGAGAATATGCGCCTTACGCCCGGTATCGCCGGTAAACTGTTCGGCACGCTGGGGCGAAACGGTATCAACGTGATAGCATGCGCGCAGGGTGCCTCGGAGACAAATATCTCCTTCGTGGTGCAGGAGAAGAGCCTTCGCAAAACGATGAACGTTATCCACGACTCGTTTTTCCTGTCGGAATACCAGGTGCTCAATATATTTATCGCCGGTATCGGCCTTGTTGGGGCGAGCCTTCTGGAGCAGTTGCGCCTGCAGCAACCAAACCTCCTGAAAGAAAACCAGTTGCAGGTAAACGTGGTGGGTATCACGAATTCGCGTAAATTTATTACCGACCGTAAGGGTATAGACCTGTCCGGTTACCGCGAACAGTTGGAGCGGGAAGGGCAGCCTTCCTCTCCGGAACTGTTCAGGGACGAGATAGTGCGGATGAATATTTTCAATTCGGTGTTCGTGGACTGTACTGCCAGCGCGGATGTCGCGTCCATCTATCAGTCGTTGCTCGAAAAGAATATTTCGGTGGTGACGGCCAACAAGATAGCGGCTTCGGACCGCTACGAGGTGTACGACAGCCTGCGGCAGACCGCAAGGCGCAGGGGGGTTAAATTCCTCTTCGAGACCAATGTAGGGGCCGGTCTGCCCATTATAAATACCATCTGCGACCTGCGCAACAGCGGGGACAGGATAAACCGTATAGAAGCGGTGATTTCGGGGACGCTGAACTATATTTTCAACGTGATGGACGAGAGGATTTCGTTCAGCCGGGCCATCCGTATGGCACAGGAGGAGGGATACGCCGAGCCTGACCCGAGGGTGGACCTGAGCGGAAAGGACGTTATCCGCAAACTGGTAATACTCTCGCGCGAAGCCGGTTACCGGCTCGAGCAGGACGAGGTGGAGGCTAACCTTTTTATCCCGGACCGCTATTTCGAAGGCAGCGTGGAGGATTTCTGGAAGGCGATTCCGGAAATGGACGCCGAGTTCGAGGCCCGGCGCAGGGAGCTGGAAGCGCGCGGTTGCCGCCTTCGTTTCGTAGCCGTGCTGGACAAGGGGAGGGCGGAAGTGGGCCTGAGGGAGGTGGACTCTTCCAGCCCGTTCTACGAGCTGGCCGGTAGCAACAACGTGATATCGCTGACCACTGAACGGTACAAGGAGTATCCGATGCAGATTAAGGGATACGGCGCCGGGGAGGCGGTTACAGCGGCCGGGGTGTTCGCAGATATTATAAGCATCGCCAATATCCGGTAAGGGGGTCGGTCTGGTACCTTGCGGTTCCTTGCTGCGGTTCTTGGTGGAGTGGATCTGTCGCTATATCGTCGGGTGCTTCTTTCGGTGCCTGGCGGGGATTTTGTCGAAGGTCCTGTGAGGGAGGTTCGGTTTCGGGCTCTGTCATTTCCGGAAAGGTCACGGGTTTGCCTGAATGGCCATATCGGGGGGTAAGTAAAACCGGTAGGCAGGAAAATTGCCGTATTCGTACCCGTTCTGTCGCACCATCGGGAGGGCCTTCAGGATAAGGCCTGTCGGTGCGGGATTAAATTGAAAAATATGAAATACATAATTATACTCGGAGACGGAATGGCCGACGAGCCAATCGCACGGCTCGGCGGGCGGACGCCGTTACAGGCCGCATCCACCCCCTATATGGACATGCTGGCTGCCCGGGGGCGTTCCGGGATGCTCGACACCATACCCGAGGGGTTCTCTCCGGGCAGCGAAATCGCGAACCTGTCGGTTCTCGGGTACGACGTGGCCGAGGTTTACGAGGGCCGCGGCTCGCTGGAAGCGGCCAGCATGGGGATAGAGATAGGCGACGGGGAGATGGCTATGCGCTGTAACCTTATAACCGTGGAGGACGGGAAGATTCTCAACCACTCGGCCGGACATATATCGACCGGCGAAGCAGCGGAACTTATGGAGTTCCTGCAAACGGAGTTGGGAGGCAGACCCGGTCCCGGCGGCCTCTCGGCCAGTTTTCATCCCGGCGTATCGTATCGCCACCTGCTTAAAATAGAAGGCGGGGACAAGCATGTAAGGTGTTTTCCGCCGCACGACCACCTCGACGAACCGTTCGCGGATTTATTGCCGCAGGCGGACGGGCAGGTCGCCGGCAGGGGCGAACCGGCGGCCAAAACCTGCGGAAACGGGAACGATGGATATACCGACGCGGTAAGTGCAGGGGAGACGGGAACCCAGGACCGGGATTGTAGGGTAACCGGGCCGGAAGAAGTAGGTCACGGGAGGGAAGCCGCATCGACAGGTGAGGACGGCGCGGGGTCCGGGAAGGACGGCGCAGGGCACGGGAAGGACAGCGCGGGGTCCGGGAAGGAAGCCACATTCACCGGGAAAGAAAGTGTAGTGGTCGGGCCCGAAGAAGCAGGTTACGGAGAGGTCGGCGCAGGGGGCGTGCGGACCGCCGAATACCTGCGTTACCTTATCGGGGAGTCTCAAAGGCTGCTTGCCGGGCATCCGGTGAACCTGCGCAGGATTGCGGAAGGCAAGAAACCGGCCAATTCTATCTGGCCCTGGTCGCCCGGATACCGCCCCCGGATGGAGACCCTCTCCGCACGGTACGGGCTCGGTAAATGTGCAGTTATATCGGCCGTGGACCTAATAAAGGGTATCGGTGTTTACGCCGGTGCGGAAGTTGTCGAGGTCGAGGGTGCGACCGGATTGTACGACACCAATTACGAGGGTAAAGCCGCCGCGGCGCTCGAAGCGCTCCGGGATTCGGACTTCGTTTTCCTCCATATAGAAGCCAGCGACGAAGCGGGCCACGAAGGTGACGCGGAACTTAAGGTAAAGACCATCGAATACCTGGACGACAGAGTTTTGAAAACCATCATAGAGGAGGTTTCGAATTGGGACGAGAAGGTACGTATAGCGGTTCTGCCGGACCACCCCACCCCTTGCTCAATACGTACGCACACGGCCGAACCGGTGCCGTTCTTGATATGGGACCGAGATATGCACCCCGACACCGTAACCGAATATAACGAACAGTCCGTCCGGAAAGGCTCCTACGGACTAATCAAAGGAGGGGAATTTATGGATTTATTGCTATCCTCAAAAACCGCTAACGGTAGGACTTCCGAGAATGGCACTTACCATTAAATTCAGGTATTACATACTTACCCGAAGAGATCCGCTCCGCATACGCACGGCCCGTCGGGGGCGAAGCGGCGGAACGCCGAAACAAGTAGGGTGAAATCTAATTTAAAGACTACAAACAAAATAATGAGATATTACAGTACCAACCGCACCGCACCGGACGCCGACCTGCGGCAGGCAGTAACCGAAGGGCTTGCCCCGGACAAGGGTTTATATATGCCGGAGACCATACGCAGGCTTCCGGACGGGTTTTTCGATAGTATCGACCGGCTCGGATTCCACGAAATAGCAAAAGCGGTGGCCACCGCCTTCTTCGGCGGGGATATCCCGCAGGAGAAGCTGGACCGTATAGTTGAGGATACCCTCAGTTTCGATACCCCCGTTGTGAACGTCGACGGCGATATATGGTCGCTGGAACTGTTCCACGGGCCGACGGCGGCGTTCAAGGACGTCGGCGCGCGGTTTATGGCCCGGATGCTGGGACACTTCACCCGCGGACACGGGGATAAAATCACCGTTCTTGTAGCTACGTCGGGCGACACGGGTAGCGCGGTTGCCAACGGGTTCCTCGGTGTGGAGGGAATCGATGTGGTGGTACTCTACCCGAAGGGTAAAGTGAGCGATTTGCAGGAGATGCAGTTTACCACCCTCGGGCGGAATATAACGGCACTGGAGATAGACGGCACGTTCGACGATTGCCAAAGGCTCGTAAAGAGCGCGTTCATGGATGCCGCGTTAAAAGAACGGATGACCCTCACATCGGCCAATTCCATAAACGTAGCCCGCTTCCTGCCGCAGTCATTCTATTACTTCCACGCTTACGCGCAAATGAAAAGCGCGGGCAAAGGGGATAACGTCGTTTTCTCGGTGCCGAGCGGGAATTTCGGCAACCTTACGGCCGGGCTGTTCGCCATGCGGATGGGGCTTCCCGTACGGAGGTTTATCGCGGCGAACAACCGCAACGACGTATTTCTCGAATACCTGCGCACCGGGGTATATACACCGCGGGCTTCCGTGGAGACGGTGGCCAACGCGATGGATGTGGGAGACCCGAGTAATTTCGCCCGTATTCTGGACCTATACGGTAACGATCTGGAGGCCGTCCGCCGGGATATCTCGGCCCACAGCTACGACGACGGGCAGATACGGGAGTATATTTCCCGGGTGTTCCGCTCGACCGGTTACACTCTCGACCCCCACGGGGCCTGTGGCTATATGGCGCTCGAGGACGGTCTGAAAGATGGTGAGGTAGGCGTATTTCTCGCAACGGCCCACCCGGCCAAGTTCAGCCGCACGGTGGAGGCCGCTATCGGCGGCAAGGTTTCGCTTCCCGAGTCTCTCGAAGGGTTTGTCGGCAGGGAGAAGAAGAGCGTACCACTGGGAGCGGATTATCAGGGGTTCCGGGAGTGGCTAACGGGACGGGGTCAGTAGGGTTGTTGGGCTGGTTTCGGTTCCTTAAAAGATTCTTCGCTTACGCTCAGAATGACATATTATATTGGTATAAAAACTAATATGTCTCGGAACGAAGGAGGTTCTATATATT
>JAJBVT010000110.1:32197-57331 GCA_020859685.1 Rikenellaceae bacterium | reverse complement strand
CCCGTTACCGCCCCGGCAAGGCAGAGCGACCCGATGGCGGTGAGTTTAATATTGTTCGGCATATCGTTTCCGGTTTTGTGGCACCAAGATAATAAAAATAGGTAATTATACCTGTTTACCCTTTAAGTGAAAAGTATGTCCGCAAAGCAGACGTGCGGCCTGCCTGGGGCGGGGTGGCGGGCCGCTAAAACAAGTTGTATAACTTTGTAACAGTAAACTGAAAATATACGGTGCCGCGTAATAAGTATCCCGAGGAGCCCATGCGACGAAGAAGCTACTCATACTAACCACATAGGTAATTCGTTAGTTATACTCTTATATTAATGTCATCCTGAGGAGCGAACCAACGAAGGATCTAATATATATCATAAGAAAAGATAGATTCTTCACTGCGTTCAGAATGACATTCCATTTGTGTGTCATCCTGAGAAGCGGGCAACGAAGGATCTGCTATATTTTTAAAAAGAGAATAAGATTCTTCACTTCGCTCAGAATGACATTTCATTTTGTATGTCATACTAAGGAACGGTGAGATTAAGGAACTACTCTATTAAAGAGATAGATTCTTCACTGCGTTCAGAATGGCATTTCAATTTGTATGTCATCCTGAGGAGCGGGCGACGAAGAACCTCTTACACATAGGTAGATTTGTTCGTATTTTAATTTTTAATAATGGCCTCCTTAGGAACGGAGAGACGAAGGACCTGTCTTATTATAAAGGAAGATTCTTCACTTCGTTCAGAATGACATTTCATTTTGTGTGTCATCCTGAGGAGTCATGTGACGAAGGATCTTCTAATTATAAAGGAAGATTATTCGCTCCGCTAAGTACGACATTTCCGGTGAACCCGCACATGCCTCCAAACATAAAAATCCCCGGCGAACATGTGAACGCCGGGGACGTAATCGGGTCTGCACCGACCGCTGCTACTCGACCTTCCTCGCCCCGTCGCCGATAACGACGTCTATAATGCGCGGTTCCTTGCCGTACTTCGCTGCGAATGCGGGCCGCAACGCCGCGAGGTACCCGTCGTGGACACGTTCCTCTACGAGGTGGATAACGCAGCCACCGAAGCCGCCGCCCATCATGCGGGCGCCGATAACCCCGTCGTACCCCTGTCCGAAGGCGGCTATAAAGTCCAGCTCGGGGCAGCTTACCTCGTAGTTTACGCTCAGGCCGTGGTGCGAGCCGTTCATCATTTTACCGAACGTGAGTATATCACCGCGTTTGAGTGCATCGCACCCGTCGAGCACCCGTTTATTCTCATTCAACACGAAAGTACACCGTTTGAGGGAAACGGGGTCCATTTCAGGACCGTACTTCTCCAGCATTTCGAAGGTCACGTCGCGGAGCGTTTCCACACCCGGTTCGTGCCGGGCGACCACCGCCACTCCGGCCTCGCACTGCTGCCGCCGCACGTTGTATTCGGTCGAAGCCAGCGAGTGTTTCACCATCGAGTCCACCAGCAGTACCTTGTAACCGTCTATATTGAACGGCACCAGTTCGTATTCGAGCGAACGGCAGTCGAGCCTCAGCAGATGCCCTTCGCGCCCCAACAGGGAGGCGAACTGGTCCATTATACCGCATTTTACGCCTATGTAATTATGTTCGGTCATCTGACCCGCCCGGGCAATCTGCTCACGGGTCAGGCCGCCGCCGAACAGTTCGTTCAGGGCGAATCCGAACACACTCTCCAGAGCCGCCGAAGAGGATAGTCCCGCCCCGAGCGGAACATCTCCGCCGAACGCCGCGTCGAACCCGCCGACGGAAACCCCGAGCTTCATAAGCTCCCGGGCAATGCCGTAAACATAGGAAGCCCATAGCTGCGATGGTTTCGGTCCGTCCAGCCCGAAGCCTACCTGCGAGTCGTAATCCACGGAGTAGAGGTTTACGCTTCCGGTTCCGTTGGGCCGTATTGCCGCCCGGATGGCCTTATCGATGGAGGCGGGAAGGACGAATCCGTTATTATAGTCGGTATGTTCGCCGATAAGGTTCACACGACCGGGCGAGGAGTAGACAGCAGGGGTACCCGGGAAACGGGCGGAGAACCCCGCTTTAACTTTTTCGAGCATCAGGTTTTAAGTTTTATGTTAGTATTGTCTTGTAAAAATCTCGTCCGGGTAGCGTATATCGCTCAGGAACAGCCCGGCCGCGGGAGCCGTATTGCCCGCGCGGGATAGGTCTTTGGCGGCCAGCGCATCCCTGAAACCTTCCACGGACATTTTTCCCTTACCCACATCCGTCAACGTCCCGGTGAGGGACCGCACCATATTGCGCAGGAACCGGTCAGCGCGGATGGTGAATACAAGCCCGCCGTCCTGTTGCCGTTCCCACCGGGCAAACGACACACGGCATATATTTGTCTTGTTTCCCGAATGGAGTTTGCAAAAGGTCGTAAAATCCTCATATTCGGGCAAAAGCCCGGCGGCCGCGTTCATGGCGTCCGTATCGAGCGGCCCGCGGTAGTACCACGCCGTGTCGCTCCGGAAAGCATCTTTGTAAGGTAGTAAAAAGTAGCGGTATTCCCTCAGCCGCGCATCGAAACGGGCATGGGCTTCGCCATCGACGAGGGTCACCGAACGGACAGCGATATCGCGGGGAAGCAGGGCGTTAAGGTGGTAGACGAACCCGGCCCGGCCATCTTCATCCCCGTACACCGCCGCCGCAGTGTCGAAATGCGCCACGAAGTAGGAGGCGTGCACCCCGGTGTCGGTCCTTCCCGCGCCTGTAACCTCCACCTCCGACCGGAGCAGTTTCGAAAGCGCCTCTTCGAGCACCCCCTGCACCGATACGGCATTAACCTGAACCTGCCAACCGTGGTAGTCGGTGCCTTTGTACGACATTTCGATAAAATATCTCATCCGGCAGTAATTTTCACAAAAATATTAAATATTTTTAAAAACACCTTTTGCCCGCGCGTTTCTTTAAATTTAGCGTCAAACAGCTATCTTTGTACGAATTGTTTTGCCCCTGTCGCGGACGGGGATTACGGCCCGCCACCCGGCAGTACCGGGTACCGCGGAAGGGGCATACTAAAGCAACCCGAATGAGAGCAGTTATAATAGGATACGGCAAAATGGGTAGGGAGATCGAGAAACTCCTTACCGCGAGGGGCCATGAAATCGTGCTCATTATCGATGAGGGCAACCGCCGTGAACTCACCGCGGAAAGGCTCCGGGAGTGCGGCGCGGAAGTTGCCGTGGAATTCACCACGCCCGAGACGGCATACGACAATATCACGGTTTGCCTCGAGGCGGGAGTGGGCGTTGTGAGCGGGACTACCGGGTGGCTCGGGATGCTTCCCGAGGTGGAACGGCTTTGCCGGGAGAAGGGCGGCGCGTTCTTTTACGCTTCGAATTATAGTGTGGGCGTCAATATATTTTTCCGCATCAACGAGGCCCTGGCCCGTATGATGGAGCCTTTCGGCGCTTACGACGTTACGGTCGAGGAGGTGCACCATACCCAAAAGAAGGACGCTCCGAGCGGTACGGCAATAACGGTCGCGGAGGGGATACTCGCCGGGCTCACGCGAAAGGAGCGCTGGGTGGGTCGTACAACCACGGAGCCGCAGGAGCTGGAAGTGCTCTCGGTAAGGCGGAGCGTTGTTCCCGGGACCCATACCGTGACCTACGAATCGCCCGACGACGCGATTACCATAACACACACGGCCAAGGGCCGCACCGGTTTCGCGACAGGGGCCGTGCTGGCCGCCGAATTTATCTGCGGCCGCACGGGAATATTCACCATGCAGGATATGCTGGGGTTTTGACCCCGGCTACGGCATAAAACTTTTACGATGAAAAACGATTTCCTGAGCAACAGGTGGTTTAAGTTCACACTGGTTTCCATTATCTACATACTTCTGTTCGTGGTCTGGACGGGGAACCTGTGGCTTCTGCTCGGCCTTGCGGTGGTATACGATATCTATATATCGAAATATATGAACAGGTGGTTCTGGTCGCGGCACAAGGAGCTGAAGCGGCAGAACCGTACCTATAAGAGATCGATGGAGTGGGTGGAGGCCATCGTGTTCGCGGTGGTGGTCACCACTTTTATACGCTTCTTCTTCTTTGCGATGTACGTTATTCCGACCCCGTCGATGGAGAAGACCCTGCTGGTGGGAGACTACCTGTGTGTGAGCAAGGTGGCCTACGGTCCGTCGGTGCCCAACACCCCGATATCCTTCCCGCTGGTACACAACAATATGCCGCTGTCGCGGCCGGGGAAGAAATCGTACAGCGAGTCGATTAAGTGGAAATACCACAGGCTGAAGGGGTTCGGCCCGGTGAAAAGGGGGGATGTGGTGGTGTTCAACTTTCCGGCCGGCGATACGGTCGTGGTGGAGAGGATGAACGAGACCTACTACGATATCCTGCGGGACTACCAGTCGAGACTCGGTGCGGACGAAGGAAGGCGCAGGCTCTTCTCGGACTATAACATAACCCGCCACCCGGTGGACAAACGGGAAAATTACGTGAAGCGGTGCGTGGGTATCCCGGGCGATACGCTGGAGCTAAGGGAGATGGAACTAATGGTCAACGGCCAGCCCTTCCCCGAGATACCCGGCCAGCAACAGATGTACCTCGTGCAGACCGACGCGCCGATAGGGGCCACGGTGTTCGACAATATGAAGATTCCGCAGCGGGACCGGATGTATATGCGTGAGACAGGGGTTTATTACCTGCCGCTCACGACCGAAAACCTGCGGAAGATAGAGACGATGAAAAACGTGCTGAAGGTACAACCCTTAGTGTCCCGCACCCCGGACGGCACCACCTTCCCGCACGACGCGCAGCTCTACCCGTGGAGCCGGGACAATTTCGGGCCGCTGTGGATTCCCCGGAAGGGCGACACGGTGGAGTTGGACCTCGGCAACCTGCCGCTCTACGAGCGGATAATCGACGCATACGAAGGCCACGACCTGCGGGTCGAAGGTGAGTTGATTTACATCGACGGCACTCCGGCGAGCAGTTACACTTTCGCTATGGACTACTACTTTATGATGGGCGACAACCGCCACAATTCGGCCGACTCGCGGTACTGGGGCTTCGTCCCCGAGGACCATATAGTAGGCAAAGCCTCCTTTATCTGGCTCTCGATGGACGAGGATAAGAAATTCCCGGCCAATATCCGCTGGAGGCGGATGTTTACCCGAATCCGTTAAGGGCGCCCCGGGCTCGGAAAGTGGTATGGACGGTGCAGCACAGGATACCTATAAAACGATAGCGGGAGCGGCCGAGGCCGGGTTCCGCGACAAGGGAAGCCGCTTTCTCGCCTATGCCTATCCGGTTTCGGACGAGGAGGAAATCAGGGCCATCGTGGACGGCCTGCGAAAGAGATATTACGACGCCACGCATATCTGCTATGCCTGGAGGCTCGGTCCCGAGGGGGAGCCCTACCGGGCCAACGACGACGGCGAGCCGTCGGGAACGGCCGGTCGGCCCATACTCGGGCAGTTGCTCTCGCGCGGTATTTCGGATGTGTTCGTTGCCGTGGTGAGGTATTTCGGGGGGACCAAGCTCGGGGTGCCGGGGCTGATAAACGCCTACCGTACCTCGGCCGGGGAGGTGCTCGACAGGTGCACCATAATAGAAAAGACCCTCGACGAAACCCTGACCGCCGAGTATTCGTATATCACCATGAACGAGGTGATGAAGGTGGTGAAGGATATGCAGCCCGCGGTGGTGGCGCAGGAGTTCGACAACCTGTGCCGGATAACGCTCCGTATACGCAATAGCAGGGCCGCGGAGCTGAGGACACGGCTCGAAAAGATAGAGGGCTTGACCGTGGCGGAGTAGGGCCGGGTACCGGTTTGCCGTCGCTGTCCGGCCGTGGCCGATGGGCCGTGAAAGTGTGGTGTGGCCTAAGGGTGCACAGCTCTCGGCCTGTCGAAACGATGGGCCTTGAAAGTGTGGGGGAACCTAAGGTTTGCACCGTGTCGGCAGGCCCCCGCCTGCGGAATCGGTGAGCCGTAAGCCCGGATGTCCGCGCAGACGGCCAAAAGAGTGTCAGTCGTCCCCGCGCAGAGGCAAATAACCGAACATGTTCCGGGAGCGCACCCGGGCGATAACATAAAAACCTGACAGGATGAAAAACCTTATCTCCATCAACGATTTCAGCAGGCAGGAGATTCTCCGGATAATGGAGCTTGCGGGAGAGTTCGAGCGACAGCCCTACCAGCCGATACTGGAGGGCAGGGTGGTGGCCTCGCTCTTCTTCGAACCGTCTACCCGGACGAGGCTCAGCTTCGAAAGTGCCGTAAACCGATTGGGTGCGAGGGTGATAGGTTTTTCCGACACCACCAGTACGAGCGTGACTAAGGGCGAGACGTTCCACGACACTATTATGACCATATCGAACTACTGCGATATGATTGTAATGCGCCACTCGCTGGAGGGCGCGCCGCGCTACGCGGGCGAGATTTCACGGGTTCCGGTGGTAAACGCGGGAGACGGGGCCAACCAGCACCCCTCTCAAACCCTGCTCGACCTCTATTCCATCCAGAAGACGCAGGGTCGGCTCGAAGGGCTGAATATCACGATGGTAGGCGATATGAAATACGGCAGGACGGTGCACTCGCTGGTTCAGGCCATGTCTCAGTTCGGCGCCCGGTTCACCTTCATAGCCCCGGCCGAACTGGCGCTTCCGGAAGAATACCGTATCTACCTGCGTGAAAGGAATATAGAGTTCCGGGAGGAGACGGCCCTCGAAGGGTCGCTCGGGGATGCCGATATTATTTACATGACGCGGGTCCAACGCGAGAGGTTCAACGACCCCATCGAGTACGAGAGGGTTAAGAACGTATACGTCCTGCGCGACGATATGCTGGATGCCACAAGGGAGAACATGCGGATACTCCATCCGCTTCCGCGCGTCAACGAGATTGAATACAAGGTCGATTCCAACCCGAAGGCTTACTATTTTCCGCAGACCGAGAACGGGGTCTTCGTACGGATGGCGATAATAAGTTACCTGTTCGGTGTTAAATAAACGAGCGATATGGCACACGATAAGAGAATGGAAGTCAGGGCGATAGAAAACGGCACGGTAATAGACCATATACCGTCCGGAAGCCTGTTCAAGATAATAAATATCCTCCAGCTCGATAAGGAGACCAACCGTATAACCATCGGCAACAACCTCGAGAGCAAACGGATGGGCTCAAAGGCCATCATAAAGATTAACGATCGCTACTGCCGCCCGGACGAGATAAACCGTATCGCTCTGGTGGCCCCGATGGCCCGGGTCAATATTATCAAGGATTACGAGGTCACCGAAAAGCTGAAGGTGGAGGTCCCGGAGACTGTGGAGGGATTCGTCAGGTGCGTAAACCCCAAGTGTATCACCAATAATGAGCCGGTGAGGACGGCGTTTTACGTACTGGGCGGAGAGGAAATTTCGCTCAAATGCCGATATTGCGAGAAGATTACCTTCCAGAGCCAACTCGAAATCGTGCCCACGGGCACCCGGCAGTAGGCGGTAAGCCCGGGCAAGGGGTCCGAAAAGTGTCCCGGGGGCAATTCTGAAGGGGTGCGGTGCGTTATTATATTACATGACGCGCAACTGATTTGGAGAAAGGGAAAAGTGAAAGAATCTATTGAAATAAAAGGTGCGAGGGTCCATAACCTCAAAAACATAGACGTAGAAATACCGCATGACCGGCTGGTAGTGCTGACCGGCCTCTCCGGGTCCGGCAAATCCACTCTGGCGTTCGATACGATATTCGCCGAGGGGCAGAGGCGGTACGTCGAGAGCCTGTCGGCCTACGCCCGGCAGTTCCTCGGCCGGATTGACAAGCCTGACGTGGACAGCATCGAGGGCATCGCACCGGCCATAGCCATCGAGCAGAAGGTCAACACCCGCAACCCGCGCTCGACCGTGGGAACGACCACCGAAATATACGACTACCTGAAACTGCTCTTCGGGCGGATAGGGCACACCTTTTCGCCCGTCACCGGGCGGGAGGTCCGTGTGCACCACGTTGCCGACGTGGTGGAGTACATTTCCGGTCTTCCCGCCGGGTCGAGGGTGCTGGTGACCGCACCGGTCCGGCTGTCGGAAGGTCAGGGGATGATAGAGAAGCTGACCCTGCTCGTGGGCGAAGGGTTGAACCGTGTAAGAATCGACGGCAAGGTCTCTTTTATCGAGGATATCCTGCCCACGCTTACGAGCGGTTCGTTATCCGTTGAAGCCGAGGCCGTAATCGACCGCACGCGTATCGAGACAGTGGAGGAGGAGCTCAGGAGCAGGCTGGGGGATTCGGTCGAGAAGGCCTTCAATTACGGAGACGGGGTGTGCCGGGTGGTGGTTACCGGCCCGGACGGCAGTGAGCGGACCGAGGAATTTTCGTCCCGGTTCGAGGCGGACGGTATCCGTTTCGAGGAGCCGAGCGAGCACCTGTTCAGTTTCAACAATCCGCTGGGGGCCTGTCCATTGTGCGAGGGTTACGGCAAAGTTATCGGCATCGACGAGGACCTCGTGGTGCCGGACAAGACCAAATCCGTCTACGAGGACGCCATCGCCTGCTGGAAGGGCCAGACCATGAGCCAGTGGAAAGACGAGCTGGTGAGGAACGCCCACAGGTTCGATTTCCCGGTCCACAAGCCCTACTATGACCTAACTCAGGAGGAGCGCGACCTGCTTTGGCGCGGGAACCGCTGGTTTAACGGGCTGGACGAATTTTTCAGGTTCCTCGAAAAGGAGCGCTACAAAATACAATACAGGGTAATGCTGTCGCGCTACTCGGGTAAGACGCGCTGCCCGGAGTGCGGCGGTGCGAGGCTCCGGAAGGAGGCTTTATACGTGCAGGTGGGCGGGCTTACCATCGCGCAGATGGTAGCAATGCCTGCGGACGAACTGCTCTCATTTTTCAAGAATCTCGTGTTGGACGAGCACGACACCAAAGCGGGCCAGCGGGTGCTGTTGGAGATTGAGAACCGCCTGCGCTATCTGGTGCAGGTCGGCCTCGGTTACCTCACGCTCGACCGGCTGTCGTCCACCCTCTCGGGAGGCGAGAGCCAGCGCATAAACCTTTCGACCTCGCTCGGCAGCAACCTCACCGGTTCGCTCTATATCCTCGATGAACCGAGCATCGGTCTCCACCCGCGGGATACTAACCGGCTGGTGGACGTTCTGAAAGAGCTGCGTGATATCGGCAATACGGTAATCGTGGTGGAGCATGAGGAGGAGGTTATCCGCGCGGCGGACCGCATTATCGACATAGGTCCCCGGGCAGGTTACCTCGGCGGCGAAATAGTATACAACGGCGATATCGAAGGGTTGGAGAGGGCCGGGGAGAGCCTTACGGCCGACTACCTCACCGGCAGGCGGAGCATCACCCCGCCGGAGAACCACCGTGGCTGGACCAATTACATCGCCGTGAAGGGGGCGCGGGAAAATAACCTGAAAGGTATCGACGTTAAAATACCCCTCGGGGCCATGACCTGCGTTACGGGAGTGAGCGGCAGCGGCAAATCGTCGCTGGTCAAGGGTATATTATACCCGGCCCTGCGCAGGCAGCTCTACGAAACGGGGCTGAAGCCGGGTAGTTTCGAGAAATTGGAAGGGGACGTTTCGAGAATCGATTCGGTGGAGATGGTGGACCAGAACCCTATCGGAAAGTCTTCGCGGTCGAACCCCGTCACCTACATCAAGGCTTACGATGAGATACGTAAACTGCTTGCGGACCAGCCCTATGCGAAAAACAACAACATAGGCCCGTCGCAGTTCTCGTTCAATATAGCGGGGGGCCGTTGCGAGGAGTGCCAGGGCGAAGGCTTTATCAAGGTAAGCATGCAGTTTATGGCGGACGTCGAGCTGAAATGCGAGACCTGCGGCGGCAAACGGTTCAAGGACGACATTCTCGAAGTACGCTACAACGGCAAAAATATCTACGATATACTGGAGATGACCGTGGACGAGGCGGCCGGGTTTTTCGACGTGAAAAATAAGGATTCCACCACCAAACGCATACTGGAAAAACTTCAGGCCCTGCAAGCCGTGGGTCTGGGTTATATAAAGTTGGGGCAGGCTTCGTCGACCCTCTCGGGCGGGGAGAGCCAGAGGGTGAAACTGGCCGCCTTCCTGCTGAAGGAGAACACCGCCGGCAAGACCATGTTCATCTTCGACGAGCCCACCACGGGTCTTCACTTCCACGACATAAAAAAACTGCTCGACTCCTTCTCGGCCCTTATCGCAAAAGGGCACACTATAGTGGTTGTGGAGCACAATATGGATGTGATAAAGTGCGCCGACTGGGTAATCGACCTCGGCCCCGAGGCTGGCGACCGCGGCGGCTACCTCGTCTACGAGGGTGTACCGGAAGGGTTGACGAAAGTACCGGAGAGCTATACGGGCAGGTACCTTACCGAGCGCGAAAAGCTCGCTCCGAAACCCGCGGCCGAGGGAACGAAGCCCACCGAAGCTCCAACGTCGGTGTCCGGGAAAAGCGGCAAGCGGTCCGGCTCGACTAAAAAATCCGGAACCGGTGGCAATGATTCCGGCGCCGCAAAAAAATCCGGGGTAGCTTCGGCTGGTGCAAAGTCCATTCCGGTCAATAAAGGGACCGCGTCGGTGAGCACCGAGTCCGGTCCGGCCAAGACAGGTACCGTTTCGGTCAGCAATAAGTCCGTCCCGGCCAAGAAATCCGGAGCCGCCTCCGCAGGCAGGAAGTCCCCAGCGGCCGAGAAACCCGAAACAGGGAAAGGCGACCCTAAACCCCGCACGGCCAACGTGCCCGGGACGGAGTCCGTAACCACCGAAAAATCCCCGACCGACAAAGGCGGCATGCGCCCGGACACAACTGTCAAAACCGCACCCGGTGCGGCCGAAACTACCAAACGGAAGGAGTAAACCCGTGGAGTTCTTCAAATACACGCTGCCCAACGGTATAAGGTGCATATTCAGGCGGATAAAGTCGCCCGTGGCTTACTGCGCCCTAACGGTAAACACCGGCAGCCGCGATGAAAAACCGGCGGAGTCCGGTATAGCCCACTTCACCGAACACATGCTCTTCAAGGGCACCGCCCGCCGCCGGGCCCACCATATCAACTGCCGCCTCGAGAAGCTCGGCGGTGAACTCAACGCCTTCACAACCAAGGAGGAGACCGTGGTCCACGCCACCACGCTGAGGGGCGACCTGTCGAAAGCGGCCGAACTAATCGCCGATATTATTTTCAGCTCCACGTTCCCCGCCCACGAGGTGGAGAAGGAGCGGGAGGTGATTCTCGACGAGATAAACTCCTATAAGGATTCGCCGCCCGAGAGGATTTACGATGAGTTCGAGGATCTGGTTTTTGCCGGTTCGCAGTTGGGGCACAATATTTTAGGGCGTAAGGCCACTGTATCGAAGTTTCGCGGGGAGGATATCGCCGCCTTCGTGGGGCGGTGTTACAATACCGACCAGATGGTATTCTCGGTGGCCGCCGACATCCCTGAGAGCGCCTTCGTTCGCCTTGCGGTAAAATACATGGGTGCGCAGGCCCCGTCGCCGAGAGGCTTCGGCCGCCGGAGGCCTCCCGGGGCGGCGAGGTTCGAGAAGTCGCTCAATAGGGCCACACATCAGGCCCACTGTATTCTCGGCGGCCCGGCCTACGATATGCATCACCCGCGGCGCAACACGCTCTCCCTGTTGGTGAATATCCTCGGCGGTCCGGCGGCCAACTCGATGCTCAACGTGCAGCTTCGTGAAAAATACGGGCTGACATACAATATAGACGCATCGTACACCCCGTATTCCGATACGGGTATTTTGGCGGTCTACTTCGGCACGGACAAAGGTAAGACCGCATTGTGTATCGAACTGATAGAAAAGATACTCCGAAGTCTGCAGACCGAAAAACTTACCTTGCACCGGCTCTCGGCCGCGCAGAAGCAGTTTATCGGGCAGCTATCCATTTCGATGGAGAGCAAGGAAGGGTATATGTTGAGCGCGGCGAAGAGCGAACTTGTTTACAACGCAATCGACAGCCCGGAGCTTATTTATAAAAAACTTCTCTCAATCACCCCGTCGGATATTATGGAGACCGCCGCCGAACTGCTCGGCGACCTGTCTATCCTTGTCTATAACGGTGGGGGTTCATACCGGTAATTTCCGGCTCGGGTGGGGTTTATGGCTTAACGGAAAGCCGTGTCGGGCAATCCCGCTCTGACACCTCTAAAGTTGGTCGATAACCTCGGGAATAAGATATTTCCTCACTCACTGACACCGAACCGCCTGTTTATCGACAACTACCCGAATACACCGATTATATTCCACTTCCCGAAACGGCGCTGGTATCTCGGACACAAGCCGTCCCCGGCTATTATTCGGCCAATGACGCGGCAATATCCGGATAGCGGAACCGGAACCCGGCCTGCAACAGCTTTTCGGGCATGACGCACTGGCCGGAGAGCGCGAAGGACGAGGCCTCCCCCAGAATGGTGCGGAACAGGAATTCCGGGGTCCTTACGGTAAACCATGCCCGTCTTGCCTCCGCCAGCGTGCGGGTAAATTCGTGGTTCGTAATTACCTGCGGGGCCACGAAGTTAAATACTCCGTCCATACCGTCTTCCCGTAATACAAAACCTGCCGCCCGCACCAGATCGCGCATATCTATCCACGGGAAATACTGCGCCCCATTACCCAGCTCTGCGGCCACCCGCAGGCGGGTAGGGAGACCGAGCGACTTCAGCACCCCGCCGTCGGGCGAAAGTACCAGCCCGAACCGCATAACAGCTGTCCGGCATAAGGGCTTTGCCCGCTAGGCCTCGTCCTCCCATGCGCGGCAAAGGTCCGCAAGATACCCCTCGCCGCCGGGGGAAGCCTCCGTATTGCATCCCGCGGACGGAAGGGAAGAATAGTACCCCACGGCCGAAGCCGAGCAGAGCACCCTGACCCGCCCGCCCGATGCGGCGATGGCATCCACCAATCGCCGCGTCGTGTCGATACGGCTGGCGTACAACTCCTTTTTGTATTTTTCTGTCCAGCGGCGGTTTATCGGCGCCCCGGCAAGGTTTACCACCGCGTCCGCCTGTCCGACCGCCGACAAGAGTTCCCCCTTCCCGGCATCGGTAAAATGCCGCCGCCCGAGCGGCAGAACCTCTACGCCCTGCGCCCAGAGGTAAGCCGTAAGATGGCTTCCCACAAAACCGTCCGCTCCGCTTACGGCGACCGTATTTATCTTATTATTTCCCATCTTTCAACCGGTCCTTCCACCGCCGTAAACAGCGGGTGGAGCCTCCATTCGTCCGCACCGAGGTTGCATAACCGCCCGTACAATTCCGCATCCCGCGCCGACAATTTACTGAGCAGGTGCCCGGTTTCGAAGAGGATCTGCCCCGTGGTTACGGTAATCGGGGGCACTTCCCGTACCAAACCTAATTTGCCGCGGTCGAAAGTGTAACCGCGCCGCAGGGCTTCGTCGCAAACCGCATGCAGGTATGCGTCAATCGCGGCGAGCGGCTGGCCGGACTCGCGGAAACGGGTAAGCTGCGGGTGGTTGCGGTAACCTACCGTATTGCCTTCCAGTACCTTACGGGCCAGCAGGCTGTGAGCCCTGCCCGGTCGAGGTAGCACGGGTGGAGCGACCATAATCTCATACGTGGTAAATTTTATTTTACGCCGGTTACGAAAGTAGGTCAATTTTCCTTAGCCTGCCAAATTCCCGGGGTGTAAATTGCGGCAATCGACCGCAATGTCGTACTTTTGCGTCGAGCATTCAACTGTATATGAATTTTACGGAAAAAGATACGGAGCGCTACGTTGACGCCCTCAGCTCGCCGGAAGACGTCCTTCTCCGGGAACTGGAGAGGGAGACCAACCTCCGTGCGGTACAGCCCCGGATGCTGTCGGGTAAAGTGCAGGGCCGCTTGCTGGAAATGGTGGTGAGGATGCTGCGGCCGCGCCGGGTGCTCGAAATCGGGACGTTCACCGGTTACTCCACTCTGTGGCTCGCGGCCGGGCTCGGAGACGGAGCGACGGTCGATACCGTAGAGGTGGACGATGAACTGCACGGCCTCTCGTCCTCGTTTTTCTCCCGCAGCCCCCATGCCGGAAAGATAGTGCAGCATACCGGTTCTGCCCTCGATATCGTCCCGCGGCTGGCGAAGACCTACGACCTCGTTTTTATCGACGGCGACAAGCGCGAATACCCGGACTACTACCGGATGCTGATGGGAGACGCCCCCGGAGTACACCCGTCCGTGGCGCCCGGAAGTTATCTCATCGCCGACAATATTATATGGTACGGCAAGGTTGCCGCACCCTCGCCCCCTTCCGACAGGCATACGGCTGCCATAAAGGAGTTCAACCGCATGGTTGTAGAAGACCCGCGCACGGAGAACGTAATCCTGCCCCTGCGCGACGGGCTAAACCTTATCAGGGTCCTTTCGCTGTAATTGCCTGCAGGACGGCCGGAATTTTTACGGTAGAAAATGCAACAAACGGTTTTTTTGTGCGTCATTGTTACAGAAGCAGGGGATTATGGAAGGATACAGCGATATCGTAAGGCGATGCCGGGCGGGGGACCGTGACGCGCAGATGCGGTTCTACTCGCTGTTCTGCAACAAGGTTTTCGGCAGCAGCCTCAGGATATTGGGAGACCGGATGGAAGCCGAAGAGGTGATGCAGGAGAGCATCCTCAAAGTCCTGACCCGACCGGAATTACTCAACGACGACCCGGGCAGGATGGAGGCCATACTTCGCAGAATAGCCATCAACCATTCGATAGACCTTTGCCGCAGGCGCAGGCTCGAGACGGTGGAACTCTCCTCGCGCCACGAAAGGCTGGACGAGGAGGAACCGGAGACCGCCCCGCTCACGATGGACGAGGTACGCACCGCCATCGACAACCTGCCGCAGGGGTGCCGAATAATCCTTAACCTTAAACTGGTGGAGGGATACGACAACGAAGAGATAGCCGAAATACTGGACGTCAG
This sequence comes from Rikenellaceae bacterium, assembly GCA_020859685.1. GTDB lineage: Bacteria > Bacteroidota > Bacteroidia > Bacteroidales > Rikenellaceae > WRDF01. The sequence continues at coordinate 42,414 of JAJBVT010000110.1, read as the reverse complement.
CGATTCCGCCGTCAGGACCCAATACTCCCGCGCCCGAAGGAAACTGGCGGAAGCGCTAAAAAAGAGAAAAGGATATGAAATCGGAGCTTGAAAGATTTTTAAGGGACAACCCGGAGGCTTTCGGCGAGCAGGAACTTCCCGAAGGTCATGCGGGCAGATTTATGGCCCGGCTGGAGAAGGCGGCACCGGCTGCCGTACTCCGGCGGCGCACTCCATTTATCAGGCTGGCCGGATTCGCGGGTCTCGCGGCGTCGGTAGTGCTGCTGTTGATGCTGGTGAGGACCAACCGCCCGCCCACTTTCGAAGACTCGCAGTTTATGGAGGCCGCCGCCTACTTTTCGTACGAGCTGCACAATGCGGCCGAAGAGGTTCGCCGGCTTGCCGGATATATCGACCCGGCCTACCGGCAGGAGATACTGGAGGATATAGACATGCTGTCGGTCCTTCACACCGAAGGGATACCCGACACGCACGAGGAGGACAGGATTGGCATGCTGTTCGAGAATTACGAAGCGCAGGTTAATTCCCTGCGGACGATAGAGAGCTCCATTATGGAGTTCGCCGCTAACGAATAAAATTCAGCAACGATGAGAAAAATATTTTTCACCCCGCTATTACTGCTATTTTGCGCCCTCACGGCTCACGGCGCGGAACTCGAAAAGACCCTTAACCATAGATTCGACAGGGCGACCGCGGCCGGGACCATGAGTATCGACGCCAGCTACTCGGATATCAACGTTATCCAGTGGAACCGGGCCTATGCCGAGGTGACGGTTACCGTCACCGCAAAGGCGAGGAATACGCAAAACGCCCAGAGGATGCTGGACGCCATCGACGTGCTATTCTCCGAGACGGGCAACTCGGCTTCGGCCCGGACCGATATCCGGAATACGTCCAGCCGGAACGACAGCTACGAGATAAGATTCGACGTGAGCATCCCTGCCGGTATGAAGTTCGAAGTGGACTGTAAATACGGCAACGTCCGGCTGGACGACCACGACGGCGATCTGGACGCCACGTTGAAGTACGGCAATCTGGTCACCGGCCATCTCGCTTCGTCCGACAACCTTATAGATGTAAAATACGGCAACGTTACCGTCTCCGACGCGCAGGATGTGCAACTTACCCTCGGATACGGCAACTTCTCGGGCGGTACAATCGAGGCGCTCGATGCCGATACCAAATATTCCAATATCAGGGCAGACTACGTAGGTACGCTTTACCTCTCCGGTTCCCGGTATGACAAGTACGAGATAGGGGAGGCCGTAACGGTCGATGCCCCGTCCGGTTCGTCCGATATGCGGATACGCAAGCTCTATAAAAGTATAAGGCTTTCCGGAGCTAAGTACGGTAATGTGGTGATAGACAGGGTAGAGGCCGGGTTCGAATCGATAGAAATCACCGCGTCCTACTCGAACGTTAAAATCAAATTCGCCGACCCGTCGTTCGACTACGAACTGAAGGCCAAATACGGCAGGCTCTCCCTAAGCGATATGGAGGCCACCACCCGCCGCCAGATTACAGACCACAGCTACTCGGAAATGGTCGGGACGGCCGGAAGCGGCGGACCCACCGTCGAGGTGACGGCCAGTTACGGCAACGTGCAATTAAGCGGATTATAAACCCTATACGCTTCGAAAAAGGCAGCCCCGGTACGGCTGCCTTTTCAATTCCTGAGTGACCGGTTATTTCCAGTACTTAGCCTTATTTTTAATGTACTCCGGGTCTTCGGGGTCCCAACTATCCTCGAACACGTCGTAGGTGACGTTTTCCGCGACGAATTCCTCCACATTTACCGACTCGCCTATAAAATAGCGGACCGTATCTACGTGCAGGTTGTCGATGCGGACATCCCGTACCGGCAGCCTCTCGTCACCGTTTATTTCGTAAATGGCATCGGCCCTGCCGCAATAGACGTCCTCCATGTAAATTCCGCCGATGTGGGTCAGCCTGGTCTCGAACGTAGGTACCAGGTCGCGCCACTGGTATAGTACGTCCGTATCGATTTCCAGCGCCCGCAGCATAGATCCGGCAGTTACGTTTTTCATGTAAATATTTTCGACGAACCCGCCGCGGCGGTGGTTGGTCTTCACAAAGAACAGACGGTGAACGTCCACCGGTGCGTCGCAGTCGTGCATGTAGATATTGCGGATGCCGCCCGACAGCTCGCTCCCGATTCCCAGCAGGGTATGGCCAGCGTTGATGGTACAGTGGCGGATAACAATATTTTCGCACGGAGTGTCGAGCCTCCATGCGTCCTGATTACGTCCGGCCTTGATAACCACCGCATCGTCGCCCTGGTCGAACACGCAATCCTCCACAAGGAAATTGCGGCTCATTTCGAAGTCTACCCCGTCGTTATTATGACCGTGTGCCCGGACGTCGAGGTCGCGCAGTATACCGGTATCGCACATATAGATATGTATGGTCCAGAACGGGCTTTCACGGATTTTAAACCCCTCCAGCCGCACGTTCTCACAGCGGTTGAAGTGGATAAGGTGCGGCCGCAGGTTGTTCCGGCCCACGGCCATCTGCCGCTCGGCGACCGGTACGCCGGTGGAAGCCATCGTTTTGAGGTCGCGCAAGGCATTCATGTGGGGCTCCGGGCGGCCGAACCAGACCTTCCATGTCTCCATCCTCGGTGCCAGGGTGCCCGAACCGGTAATCGCGATATTTTCGCAACCGTAAGCGTAGACCAACGGCGAGTAGTTGTAACACTCCATCCCTTCCCATGAGGTCATAACAGCGGGCAGGTAATCCTGCGGGTCGTCCGAAAAAACCAGCACCGCCCCTTCTTCGAGATGCAGGTCCACATTGCTGCGGAAGTGTACGGGTCCGGTGAACCAGATTCCCAGAGGAACAACCACCCGTCCGCCTCCGGCGGCATTACACGCCGCTATGGCGTCGGCGATAGCCTGAGTATTGTAAGTCTCACCATCCGGTACCGCGCCGTATTCAGTGATATCGAAGGTGCGGTCCGGAAAGAGCCGGAGCCGGATAGGCTCCATCGGAAACGGCGCTTCTACCGTTATGGTCTCATAATCCGGCTGCCGCCCCGTGCAGGCCGCCAGAAGGGCTATGCAGAAGAAGACGGGTATCCTTAAAAAATCGGTGGGTTTCATTCCGGTGCTCTGTTTAAGTTCTTAGGTGACTGCAAATTTAAAACAAGCCGGAGTTAAAAGCCCTGTAATCCCGTACCTGTTTTATAGACAACGGTCCGCGAATAGTGACTTCCCGGTTCCCGACCAACTGTTTTTGCGCCCTGCGGATAGTGCTTCCTCTGCCGGGGCGCCTTTTCACGGTACGCGGATAAGCTGCCCCGGCCATAACGAGTCGGCGTCACAGCATAATCTTCCTGTATTGCGAGGGCGCGTGGCCGATACTGCGTTTGAAGGTCTTATTGAAGTGGGAAATGGTGTCGAAGCCGCACTGGGCGCTTACCTGCGAAATGCCGATATCGTCCATCAGGAGCAGTTTGCACGCGTAGCCGATGCGCATATCGGAAATATACCGTTTCAGGGATTTGCCGGTGGCCCGCTTGAAGAAGCGGCAGAACGCCGAGGGGTTCATCGCCGCGAGCGACGATACTTCTTCGAGTTCGATACGGCGGGTGTAGTTTTTGTTTATGTAGGACATAATCTTGTCAATCCGCGAACTCTCGTATTTCACTTCACCCGACCGGGCCGGGGGCGATATTACCTGCCGTGACCGGACGGCAGACATTTCCCGCAGCAGCCTCAGGAACGAAATGAACTGGTCTATACCCGTTTGACGCGGAATTTCGTCGAGCAGCTGCGGCATTGTCCTCGAACATCCGGCCGGAAACCAGAGCCCGTTGGCCGACTCGTCGAGCAGGTTGCGCACCTTGGCCAGATGCGGGTAGTGGCTTATCGAGTAGTACATAAAATCCCGCTCGAACTGGATTATGGTGCCGCGCACCCGCAGCGGATTTCCGCCCGTATGGTACTCCTCGTCGCTCTTCATATAATGGGGCAGGTTGGAGCCGAACAGGATAATATCGCTCGCCGAAAATTTATCGAAACTGTTACCCACGAACCTCGTCCCGGTACCCTCCCGGACGTACATAATCTCGTACTCGCTGTGGAAATGCCACGGGTAGGAGAAGTGCTTGTAGTCGTAAAACCGCGCCCGCAAGGGGGATGTGCTCGAAATCGAGAGCCTCTCGTTCATTATGTTTTTCTTCATGGCGCACAGGTTTTAAAACGGCAAATATCGGACTACTAAAAGCAAATTTAGGAAAACTTTATGGTTATACCTATGGCTACTTTTGTATAACTGAAACTTTTAAAACCTTAAAACGTTATGAACGAAATGTTTAGCATAAGCGGCAAAGTGGCCGTAATTACCGGTGCAGGGGGTGTTCTGGGCAGCAGCATAGCCCGTAGCTTCGCATCCCAGGGGGCAAAAATAGCCGCACTCGATATCCGCAAGGAGAATGTAGACAGAGTGGTCGCCGAACTCAAAGAGATAAATCCGGAAGTAATCGGAATCGAGGGGAACGTGCTCGATATTGCCAGCCTGGAACAGGTGCGTGACCAGATAGTGGCCAAGTGGGGCCGGGTGGACATCCTTATAAATGTGGCCGGGGGCAACCTTCCGGGCGCCACGCTGACGCCGGAGCAGACCGTTTTCGATATGAAAATCGAGGATTGGGAGAAGGTTACCCGGCTTAACCTCGACGGCACCGTCTATCCGAGCCTCGTGTTCGGCAAGGTTATGGCGGAAAACAAGAGCGGTAGTATTATCAATATAAGTTCCATGACCGCCTACTCGGCCATCACGCGTGTGCTCGGCTACTCGGTGGCCAAAACTGGGGTGAGCAATTTCACCCAGTGGATGGCGATGGAGATGGCGATGAAGTTCGGCGACAAGGTGCGTGTGAACGCGATAGCGCCCGGTTTTTTTATCGGAGACCAGAACCGCGCGATACTTATAAATCCCGACGGTTCGCTGACGGACCGCAGCAAGAAGGTTATAGCCAAAACCCCGATGGGCCGTTTCGGCGATATTACAGAGCTGAACGGGGCCGTGCAGTTCCTGTGCAGCGACGCGGCGAGCTTTATAACGGGCGTCGTCCTTCCGGTGGACGGCGGGTTCAGCTCCTTCAGCGGGGTATGATGCCAAGAATATACCATCCAGAGGAGCGAGAGGTTAGAGAAACCGTCATCCTGAGGAGCGGAACGACGAAGGATCTTTCATTGGATTCTTCACTGCGTTCAGAATGACAAATATTAATGTCATCCCGAGGAGTGGAAGGCGACCGAGGAATAGATAAACTGTCATCTTCACGAGCGGAACGACGAAGGAGCTTCCGTTAGATTCTTCACTACGTTCAGAATGACATATATTATTAACGTCATCTTGAGCGGTAACCGACCGAGGAATTAGATAAACTGTCATCCTCACGAGCGGAACGACGAAGGAGCTTCCGTTAGATTCTTCACTGCGTTCGGAATGACATATATTATTAATGTCATCCTGAGAAGCCTAAGGCTACCGAGGAATTAGATAAACTGTCATCCTGAACGCAGTGAAGGATCTTCTATTGGATTTATAAGTCGTAGATTCCTCTCATATATTCGGAATGACAATATCGTTAAAATGTCACCCGGGTTGACGTCGCTCAGAATAACTTGGTGTTATATGTGGCCCGCCCCCGCACCCGGCGGACCGCTTAAAAAAACAGTGTAAAATTTAAAAATAGTTAACCGAATAATACGTTAAGTTAGTATGGAAAAGACATGGAGATGGTTCGGTAAGAACGATAAAATTACGCTCCCGATGCTGCGGCAAATCGGCGTGGAGGGTATAGTGAGCACGCTTCACCACATTCCCAACGGCGAAGTATGGCCGTCGGAGGAGATTGAGGAGTATAAAAACTATATAGAGAGCCACGGCCTGCGCTGGTCGGTGGTAGAGAGCCTGCCCGTAAGCGAGAGTATCAAATACGGCGGACCGGACCGGGATGAACTGATAGACAGGTATATAGTCAGCCTCGAAAACCTCGGTAAGGCGGGTGTGAAGACCATCTGCTACAACTTTATGCCGGTGCTCGACTGGGCGCGTACCGACCTTGCCCACGACATGGGCGACGGCACCGCCGCACTCTATTTCGATATGGTGCGGTTCGCCTACTTCGACACCCGTATCCTGTGCCGTGAAGGGGCCGAAGCGGACTATACCCCCGAGACTCTGGCGAAGGTGGCCGAACTCGATAAAACCATCACCGAGGCGGAGAAGGACGACCTTATCGACTCTATTATTGTAAAGACCCAGGGGTTCGTGAACGGCAATATCAAAGAGGGCGAAGAGGCCCCGGTAGCCAAATTCAAGGCTCTGCTGAGCCTGTACGACGGTATCGACCGCGACCGGCTGAGGGCAAATATGAAATACTTCCTCGAGAGGATAATGCCGGTCTGCAACCGGTACGATATAAATATGTGCGTCCACCCGGACGACCCTCCCCGCCAACTGCTCGGCCTGCCGAGGATAGTGACCGGCCGCGAGGACATCCGGTGGATTCTCGACGCGGTGGACGACTCTCATAACGGCCTTACCTTCTGCGCCGGGTCACTCAGCGCGGGGGTGCATAACGACGTGGTGGGGTTAGCCGAGGAGTTCTACCCGAGGGTCCATTTCGTACACCTGCGCAGTACGGAGGTGTTCCCCAACGGTGATTTCATGGAGGCCGACCACCTGAAAGGCCGTGCGAACCTTATCGACCTTGTGGCGCTGCTGGAGCGTAAGAGACCCGACCTGCCGATGCGCCCCGACCACGGCAAGCTGATGCTCGGGGATGCCGACAAGGGGTACAACGCCGGTTACTCATTCCACGGACGGATGTTCGCCCTGGCCCAGTTGGACGGCCTGATGGCCGCTGCCCGGCACCTTGAATGACCACCCGCGCAGACGAAAACAAAACCTGACTATCACTGAATAAACCTAAACCTGTTGTAATGAAAAAACAAAGTATGATGCTGCTTCTGTTTCTGCTGGCATTGCCCCTCGCGGCGATGGCCGGGCAGAGGCAGAAGTACAATTTCAATCCCGGGTGGCTCGTCCATGCGGGCGATGTCCGGGGTGCCGAAAACCCGTCGTACAACGACCGGCGGTGGACCCCCGTAACCCTGCCCCGGGCGTGGAACGAAGATATCACCTTCAAGGTGAGCATAGAGGATATGACCTCCGGCGTGGCGTGGTACCGCAAGCATTTCAGCCTGCCGGAATCGGCACGTGGCGGCAAGGTCTTCGTCGAGTTCGAGGGCGTGCGGCAGGGTGCCGATTTCTGGCTCAACGGCCAGTACCTGGGGCTTCACGAGAACGGCGTTATGGCCGTGGGGTTCGACCTGACTCCTTACATCGATTACGAGGGCGATAATGTATTGGCCGTCCGTATCGACAACGACTGGGACTACGAGGAGCGCGACACGGGCGTACGGTTCCAGTGGAACAACCGCAATTTCAACTCCAACTACGGCGGTATACCGAAAAACGTCTGGCTGCACGTTACCGATAAGCTCTACCAGACACTTCCGCTGTACAGTAACCTCGAAACCACCGGCGTATACGTCTACGCCACCGATATCCGCACCAAAGAGAAACAGGCACTAATAACGGCCGAATCCGAGGTGCGCAACGAGCGCGACCGGGCCGTGGACGTGGATTACAGGGTTGGCCTGTACGACTACGACGGCAGGCTCGTAAAAGAGTTCGACGGAGGGCGCACCACGGTACAGCCCGGGCAGACCGTAACGCTCAAAGCCTCCGCCGAGGTGGGCGGACTGCACTTCTGGAGCGTCGGGTACGGCTACCTGTACGACGTGAAGACGCGCCTTTTGGTGGACGGCAGCGTGGTGGACGAGGTGAATACCCGCACGGGCTTCCGTAAAACGAGGTTCGGCAACGGTATGATATGGCTCAACGACCGCGTTATACAGATGCGCGGCTATGCCCAGCGCACTTCGAACGAGTGGCCCGGAGTGGGCCTGTCGGTGCCGCCGTGGCTTAGCGACTACTCCAACGGCATGCTTATCGACCACAACGCCAACTTCTTCCGTTGGATGCATGTAACGCCGTGGAAACAGGACGTGGAGTCGTGCGACCGGATGGGGGTTATGCAGGTAATGCCTGCGGGAGACGCCGAGAAGGACGTTGAGGGTCGGCAGTGGCAGCAGCGTACCGCGCTGATGCGCGACGCCATAATTTATAACCGCAACAACCCCAGTATCCTGTTTTATGAATCGGGCAACGAGTCTATCAGCCGCGAGCATATGATTGAGATGGTGGAGATTCGCAACCTCTACGACCCGCACGGCGGCCGCGCGATGGGTTCGCGCGAAATGCTCGATATCCGCGAGGCGGAGTGGGGCGGCGAGATGCTCTACATTAACAAGAGCGAGCACCACCCGATGTTTCAGACCGAGTATTGCCGTGACGAGGGCCTGCGCAAATACTGGGACGAGTGGAGCTACCCGTACCATCCCGAGGGCGAAGGCCCCCTCCACCGCGGGCAGGACGCCAGCGCTTACAACCATAATCAGGACCAGTTTGCCGTGGAACTTGTCCGCCGTTGGTACAACTACTGGCGGGAGCGGCCGGGAACGGGCCGCCGCGTAAACTCCGGCGGGGCGAAGATAATCTTCTCCGACACCCAGACCCACCACCGCGGTCTGGAAAACTACCGCCGCAGCGGAGTAGTGGACCCGATGCGTATTCCCAAAGACGGCTACTATGCCCACAAAGTGATGTGGGACGGCTGGGTGGACACCGACAACCACGATACCTACATCGTCGGCCACTGGAATTATGAGCCGGACGTGGTCAAACCCGTCTACGTGGTGTCGACCGGCGACCGGGTGGAATTGCTGGTAAACGGACGGTCGCAGGGATTCGGGGAGCAGGACTACCGCTTTCTGTTTACATTCAGTGATATCGATTGGGAGCCGGGCACCGTGGAGGCCGTAAGTTATGACGAGCACGGTACGGAGCTTAGCCGTTACTCAATAAAGACAGTCGGTGAACCTGCCGCGCTGAAACTTACGCTGATGCACGGTCCGGACGGTGTATATGCCGACGGGGCCGACGTGGCGCTGGTGCAGGTGGAGGTGGTCGACGCCGACGGCGACCGCTGCCCGCTGGCCAACGATATGGTGAAATTCACCCTCACGGGGCCTGCCGACTGGCGCGGCGGTATCGCACAGGGTCCCGATAATTACGCTTTCTCCAAAGAGCTTCCCGTGGAGTGCGGCGTGAACAGGGTGATGATACGTTCCACTCCGGTGGCCGGACAGGTTACCCTGAAAGCCGAGGTGAAAGGGCTCGGTGCGGAGACAGTCTCGTTCGCCACCGTTCCGGTGGAGGTGGAAGGCGGCCTGACTACATTCATACCCTCGGAGCGCCTGCCGAGCAGGTTCGACGGCGGCGAAACCCCGATGACGCCCTCCTATACGGTTACTAAAGCCGACGTAAGGGTGGTCTCTGCTGTGGCCGGTGCCAACCAGCAGGACGCGTGGATGAGTTGGGACGACAACGAACTGAGTGAATGGAAAAACGACGGTCGGCTCGGAACGGCATGGATAACCTACGAACTGGAACGTTACGCCGAAATAGACGACATCTGCATCAAACTGACCGGTTGGCGCCTGCGTTCCTACCCGCTGGAGGTCTACGCCGGTGACGAGCTGATATGGAGCGGCGATACGGACCGCAGCCTCGGCTACGTCCACCTCGACGTGAAACCGGTGCGTACCAAGCATATCACCATCCGGCTGAAAGGGGCGGCGCACGAGGAGGACGCCTTCGGACAGATAATCGAGGTAGCCGCGCCGGCGGCCGGAGAGCTGGACCTTTTCAAGGCTGACGGCGGCGACCAGGTGAACAACGAACTCCGTATCGTGGAGGTCGAATTTCTCGAACGATTACACCGTTAGAAGACAGATAATCAGTTTTATCAACCGGGGAAGGGCGCTTGTGAAAGCGCCCTTTTCCATTGGCCCTGCATTTAGTTAATATTATATCGATGTTGTATTAAAAGCCTGCCGCAGGGCAGACGTGCGGTCCGCCGGGGGCGGTGTGGCGGGCTGCATATAAATAATACATGTCATTCTTAAGTGAAGAATATACCACACATCAGTGTCTCAATTCCAGCGGTAGTTCCTTCCTTGCCTTCGGATACTCCGGATGACCTATTAATAAAT
>JAJBVT010000110.1:0-32097 GCA_020859685.1 Rikenellaceae bacterium | reverse complement strand
CCTTGCCTTCGGATACTCCGGATGACCTATTAATAAATATCATTCTGAACGAAGTGAAGAATCTTCCCCTGGTATAAAAGACCTTATAAGTGAGCCCCGATGCTACTTCCATTCGCCTGACCCGCTCTCCGGTTGTCGACCGACTTACTTTTGTTTTCCTCCTCGCGGCTGGGCAAATTAAGTAAACCCGTTTTATACCCGCTTTGGTCTCGCTTTGTCGTGGCGAGGTGTTCTCCCGGCCAACGCCGGACTCGGTTCGTAGCCTTACGACCCGGGATGACCTAATTCAACCCTACCACTCCAAAAAACGAAGGCGCCCCCTAAGGGACGCCTGAAGGTATACAAAATTGCGGAAACAAGTTAGTACACCGTGTTCTGGGGGTCGAAATTGGCCCAACCGAGGGTCCAGTTGTCGGCGTCGCTGTCGCTGGCGAACGCACCGATATAACCGGCACCCTCGCTTTTGAAATCGGAAGGTATCGAGAAGCTGCCGATAAGCGGGCTGCCGCTCTTGGGTCCGAAGTTCATCGACGGGTTGATGTTGAACGAACCGTCGGTTACGCTCCTCGGGTCGTTTAGACCCAAATCGTTTACGTCCGAAAAGTAACGGGTGCCGCTGGCAACATTCAGGATAAAGTCGTGGGTGAAGGAGATGCGGGTCTTGTCGTCGTACTCTTCGATGATATTGCCGTCGTCGTCCTTGAGGTTCTCGGTACCCATGTTGTTGAACCAGTCGCCGAACGCCTTGTTGCGGTCCGCGGCAAGAATGGGATAGGCGTCGGTTTTCGTGTTTTCGTATGCTACCGGGCCGTTGTTATCGTAACCGCCGAAGAAGAGGTTGCCGAAACGGCTGGGTGAAGCGACCGCCATGTCCTGGGTACTGCTGCCCTTGTCGTTGTCTATCATTATGCCTACCGGCCAGCCGAGTACCACGGTATTGTAAACCGAGATGTTCGAGCCGCGGCGTATCTGTATACCGGCCTGGAACTGGCCTACGTCCGAACCGTTGTTGGGGTCCATCGCCCCGGCGTCGATATAGTTACCGAGACCGGAAACGTTGTAGAACGCGGGGTCCTGACCGATGGGGCCTACGAGGGTCACGTTGCTGAATTTGGCGGATGTAAGGGGAGTGATATCGGTACCGCTCGACCAGTTGTCCGACTCGAAACCGTTGGAAACCGATTGGTCACCGAGTTTCGGGTGGCGAACGCCGAGCAGGTACTGGAGCGTGCCGCTGTAACCGTTGTCGGTGTCGAAGTCGTCGTCCCAGCCGTGGTATGCTATCAGGTAGGAGCAGTCCACCGTGCCGCCGAACCATTCGAAACTGTCGTCGTTACAGTAGGATACCTGTACGTGGTGTATTTCGGTGCCTTTACCTACCGAACCGAGCGTAAGGCCGTTGATTTCCATATCGGTAGCGAACGGATAACCGGCAAACTCGATACGGCAATATTTGAATACACCCGAATCGTCGTCGGGATCGGTGCCGCCGTGGTGGGTGCGGGGTCCTCCCTCTATCTGCATATCGTTGCTCTGATTGTTCGGTGCACGACCGCAGATAATCACACCGCCCCAGTCTCCTGGTTTACGTTGCCCGGGTTCCTTGTCGGAAGTGAACACCACAGGGTTGGTAACCGTGCCTTCGGCGTAGATCTTACCGCCCGGTTCGATGATAAGCGAGGAACCCACCACCGTCTGGTCGGAAGATTTGCCTTTTATAATCGTACCTGCCGGGATTTTGATGGAGGAACCGTTTTCAATATAAACCCAGCCGCGGAGAATATAGGACTTCGAGGCTTCGAGTTCGTAGTCACCTTTGGGAGGAGCGAATTCCTTGTCGCCGTTCCCGATGTAGTAGACGCCGTCTTTTTCGAATACAAGGCCGTCCACTTCGGTTTCGCCTTCATTGCCGCCGCCATTGTTACCGTTGTCGTCGTCGTCGCTGCAGGCAACGAGCAGGGCCGCCGCCATCATCAGCACTGAAAATAATTTTCTCATTCTGTTAATTTGTTAGAGGTGTTTGTGTTATAGATTGTTTGTTTGATTTTCACCGTCCTTCCGCGTGTCCGGCGGAGATTAGAAAGTCGCCGTAAGGGTCAGGCTGAATCCCCTCCCGGGTTTATAGGTCCGCGGGTACTGCTTGCGGGTGTGTATTTTGCCGGTATTGTCCATAAACCGGGGTTCCTGCATGTAGCGGACCTTCTGGGCAAGGATGTCGCGGGCGGCGCCTTTCAGGTCGAAAACCTTACTGAGCTTCACACCGAGAGTTATGTCTATCACGTCGCGCGGCATCTCGTACATATCCGGGATATTGTTGTTGAAACTGTCGCCGTCGGCGGACTCCACACGGCCCAGACCCACGATACGTTTACCTATCCTGTTATAGAGCACCCCGGCCGAGAACAGGCCGTGCCTCTGCTGGTAGAACAGACCGCCGTTTATAAGGTAGGGCGACTGGCCCTGCATAGGGCGGTCGTGGTCGCGGCTGTCGTCTTCGAAATGGACGTTGCTCTTCATCACGGCCGCGTTCATGGTAAAGGTGAAGTCGCGCATCCCCATAAAACCGAGGTTCTTCCGCAGGTCCACCTCCACCCCGTAGGTGCGGGCGCTGAGGGCGTTGGTAAAGAAATACTGGTACTCCCCGCCCGCGTTTACGAACGACCATTCGATGGGATTACGGAAGTGTTTGAAGAACATCGCGAAGCTCACCACCTCACCCGACGAGGGGTAGTATTCGTAACGGACGTCCACGTTCTGTACGGTGGCGGGCTTCAGGTCGGGCGAACCGGATATGAAGCTGAACATTTCGAAGTCGAAGTAGGTGGAGCTGGACAGCTCACGGAATTCCTGCCGGTTGACCGTCATACCGTAGGCGAGCCTCAGCAGCGACTTTTCGCTCGTATCGTACGAGGCGTTGAAGGAGGGGAATATGTCGTTATACACATATTTAGTCTTGCTCGACTTGTCGCTGCCCGGCTGCAGGTAGGAGGTAATCTGCATATCGGAGCGTTCGAAACGGAGCCCGGCGTAGATATTGAACTTATGGATCGGAATATTTACCGCGGCGTAAGCGGCGTATATGGCATGGTCGCCCTTGTAGTTGTTGGTATTGTCGGTGTTGTCCCTTATGTAAATCGCGTCGGTTCCGAGGAGTGGCCCCGAAAAAAGGTCCTCGAGGGGAAGCTCGGTAAAACCTTTTTCGAGGACGGTGCTGGAGTTGTCCCAGACGTATACAAAGTCGCGGGTGCGGTAATCCCTCGATTTATAGTCGGCGAAGAGGCCCGTGCGCAGGTTGATATTCTCCAGCGAACCCAATCCGAAATTGCGGCGGTAATTCACCGCTCCGCTGACGGCGTTCTCGTCGAGCCACGTATATACCCGCTGTACATCGCTTCGGCCTATCTCATACTCATACACTTCGTTCGATTCGTCTTTGGTCCGCTTTATAATCCTGCGGTCGGGCTGGTAACGGTTGGAGTAGGCGTAGCCCACGGTCCAGTCGAGGCGGTCGTCCGCCGCGGTGCCGAATATGTGTTCCCCGGCGAGCTGTCCGTTGTAGGAGAGCCTGCTCTGGTAGAGGAACTCCTCGTGCTGTTCTTCGTAGTGCCCGCTCACGTTTCGCCAGCCCTCGCGGATTGTATAGCGGTCGCGGCCGAGCTGGTTTATCATATTGCGGAACTCGTATGTATGGCTGCTGTACCCGTTGCGGCCCCTGCGGCTGTATGCGAAGTTGGCCATCGCGCCGAGGCGGGCGTCGGTGGAGTACTGGTTGTCCTTGTAGGAGAAATTGAGGTTGGGCTGGTCGTGGTTGGCGTCGTACACCCCGTAGAGCGAGTTCTCCATATCGAGAATGGTCTTCGAGGTGAGACTGTAATTGAGGGCCAGCGCCATGTTCACCTTGTCGCCGTTGGCGAGCGGGTAGGACTGGTTAAGGGCCATGTTGAGTTTCTGGTCGGGCAGGGGTTTTCGCGAGCGCAGACGCCAGTCGTTGTTGAAGCCGTTCTTGGTAATTCGGTCGATGGTCTCCGTATCGGTATTTTCAACGAAACTCGGAACGTTCTTTAGGTCTCTCAGCCCGTTGTCGAAACCGAGGAAGTCGGTGGAACTGCCCTTGAGGTAATGGAAATCCTTGAAGTAGGTCTTATCGTTAATTCCCGTACCGTATGATATCTGGTAGTTATTCCTGTCCGCCGCTATCTTAGTCCTTACCATCACAAACCCCCGGAATAATCGGCAGGATATTCGGCGGCGGGAGTCTTAACTACCATGATATTTTCAATCTGCGAGCTGGGGATAATGTCGAAGGAGAAGGCCCTCGAATCGGCGTCGGAACTGGGTGCCGGACTGCCGTTTATCCAGGTGTTGTTGTAGCGCTGGTTCAGGCCCCGGACAATCACGAACTTGTCGTCGATAATCGAAATTCCGGGGATGCGCTTCACCACCTCCGAGGCATCCTTGTCCTGGGTACGGGTTATCTGCTGGGCCGACACCCCGCTGGCTACCACGTTCGAGGCGCGCATCCGGTTCAGAAGGCCCGCGTCGGTACCGATAGGCATATGGGCCACCACCACGATATTGTCGAGCGTGGAGACCTCCTCGGTCAGCATGGCTTCCAGTTCCACCCTCTGCCCTTCGCGTAGCACCAACTCGTCCGAGAAGAACTCCTTATAGGTCAGCATCCTTATATAAAGGCGGTAGGGGCCGGGCTGGAGATTGGTAAAAGAGAAGCGACCTTCCACGTCGGTGGCGGTACCGAGATAGGTTCCGTCGATCACCACGCTGGCCCCGATGATGGGTTCCAGCGTGACTGCATCGAGCACCACCCCGTAGATACCCGGCGAGCTGTCCTGAGCGTCACCGGAGTAAACCGGACCTGAAAACGATGAGAACGGGATGGTAAGAAGAAGAAAACCTGAAACGATAAACTTTACGATAGAATTCGATTTGTCCATAGGGTAATATTAACTTGTTTCCGACGGCAAAACTATCCGGGCAATGTTAAGTGGATATAAAGCGGGTATTATCAAAAGGAGAATAAAATATCACCGGGAGGTTACCGCACGTTTAATTTTACGTTACGCACCCCGGCCGGGGCCCGGCCCGCCGCTATACAAGGGCTCTTTATGTTAAATCGGTGTTAAACCCTTCCGGCACGCGCAGCGGTATAGGGCCCCTTCAGATGCGCCCATCCGGGAATAATCGCCGCAATAGAAGATTCTTTACTCCGTTCGGAAGGACATTTATTATAAATGTAATCCCGAGGACGCCGAAGGCGGCGAACCGGGTCCGGCTTTAGCCGGGCGAACTTCCGGAGGATGATAAGCGGCCCGCCACCCCGTCCGGCGGGCCGTACAACTGCCACGCGGCAGGGATTTATAGAATGTCATCCCGAAGGGCCGAAGGCGAGAAGGTCCGGGTTTAGCCGGGTCGGGAGATGTCCGGATTATAATACCGATCTGCGGGGTACGGGCGAGAGCCGTATATCAAAAAATTGTAAAATCGTAGGCCGGGGTCTGGATTTTAAAGCTATAACTTACTATCTTGTGTCGGATTTACCCGCTGCTTAAATTTCATTCAACAGACAAACTACCATGTTAAAAAATCTACGGGTCCTTTTGGGTGCCCTGTTCTTTACATTTATAACCCTGCTTTTCCTCGACTTTACGGGAGCCGTGCACGCATGGTTCGGTTGGATGGCCAAGGTCCAGCTCGTACCGGCTATATTGGCGGTCAACCTTATCGTTATCGCGGTTCTGGCTCTGCTGACACTGGTTTTCGGGCGCATCTACTGCTCGGTTATCTGCCCGCTCGGGGTGTGTCAGGATATCGTCTCGTGGACGGCGGGCCGGGTGCGGAAAAAGAGGCGTTTCTCTTTCTCGCCGGCCCTCTCGTGGCTGAGGTGGGGGGTGCTCGCGCTGTTCATAATAGCCCTTGTGGCGCACGTGGAGGCCGTAAAATCGCTTCTGGAGCCTTACAGCGCCTATGGCCGTATAGCCTCCAACATATTCGCCCCGGTCTACCGGCTCGGTAACAACGGCCTTGCATTTCTGGCCGAACGGACGGACAGTTACGCCTTCTACCCGGTGTCGGTATGGGTAAAAAGCGGCGTGACGCTCGGAATCGCACTGCTGACCCTGCTCGTGGTCGGCCTGCTGGCGTGGCGCGGGGGGCGGACCTACTGCAATACGGTCTGCCCGGTGGGGACCTTCCTCGGGTTTATTTCTAAATTCTCGCTTTACAAGCCCGTTCTCGACCCCCGGAAGTGCACGAAGTGCAGCCAGTGTTCGCGGGTCTGCAAAGCGTCCTGCATCGACTATAAGAATTACGCCATCGACCACAGCCGCTGCGTGGCGTGTATGAACTGCCTGGATAAGTGTAAATTCGACGCCCTGCACTATACCACCAGACGCCCGGCGAAAGCGGCGGCGGAGCCTGCGGGTAACGACGTGCCCGTAGCCGAAGCCACGGACGGTGGCGGTATGTCGCGCCGGGGGTTCCTTGCGGTGGCCGGTCTTTTCGCCGCGGCGAACAGCGTCAAAGGGCAGGCGCCCGACATCGTAGACGGCGGGCTGGCCGTCATCGAGGACAAGAAGATACCGGACCGTGAAACGGCAGTGGTTCCTCCGGGCTCTCAGGGCGCCCGGCACATGAAGGTACACTGCACCGCATGCCAGCTGTGCGTATCGGCCTGCCCGAACGATATATTGAGACCTTCGTCGAAGCTGTCCACGTTCATGCAGCCCGAGATGGCCTTCGAGAAGGGGTTCTGCCGCCCGGAATGTACCCGGTGTTCGGAGGTCTGCCCCGACGGGGCGATACGGCGGATAACTCCGGCCGAAAAGTCCTCTATCCAGATAGGCCGCGCGGTATGGATTAAGGAGAACTGTGTGGTAAACGTCAACGGAGACACCTGCACCGCATGCCAGCGTAACTGCCCGACCGGGGCCATAGCGCTCGTGCCGCGGGCCGAAGGGGACGAGCTGCGGGTTCCGGTAGTAGATACCGAAACTTGTATCGGCTGCGGGGCGTGCGAATACGTCTGCCCGGCACGGCCCCTGAGCGCTATCTACGTGGAGGGCATCACAAGGCACAGGACCATCTAACGGTAAGAAGACGAATCATGGCAAAAGATAATAAGAAGAATATAAGCCGCCGGGACTTTCTGAAGGTCCTCGGCGCCGGTACGGCCGCATCGGCCGCGCTGCTGGCCGGTTGCAGGCCCACGGGTCGGTCGAATACGAGCAGCATTACGGGCGAAGTCCCGGGGCCGGACAGGCAGACATACAGGACCAATCCCCACACGGGCGACCGGGTATCCCTGCTCGGGTACGGCTGTATGCGTTGGCCGTTCCGCCCCACGGCGGACGGACAGGGGCAGGAGATAGACCAGGACCTTGTGAACGAGCTGGTGGATTACGCCATCGAGCACGGGGTGAACTATTTCGACACCGCTCCGGGTTACGCCCGGGGTCTGTCGGAGGAGGCCACCGGTATCGCCCTTAAACGCCACCCGCGCGAGAAGTTCTTCGTAGCCACCAAACTTTCGAACATGGGCGACGACGCCTACACCCGCAGCCGCGAGGGTTCGATTGCGATGTACGAACAGTCGTTCCGGCGCCTTCAGGTGGACTATATCGACTACTACCTGCTCCATTCCATAGGTACAATCGAGGGTGTAAACAGCCGGTTTATCGACAACGGCATGATCGACTTCCTGCTCCGCGAAAAGGAGGCCGGGCGGATACGCAACCTCGGCTGGTCGTTCCACGGGGACGTGGAGGCTTTCGACTACCTGTTGGCCTACAAGGATATACAGTGGGATTTCTGCCAGATACAGCTCAATTATATAGACTGGCAGCACGCTTCGGGCCGTAACGTCAACGCCGAGTACCTATATGCGGAGCTGCAAAAGAAGAATGTGCCCGCCGTCATTATGGAACCGCTTTTAGGCGGCCGCCTGTCGCGGCTGAACTCCCTTACGCAGGCTCCCCTGCGCCAGCTTCGTCCGGACGATACCCCGGCTACATGGGCCTTCCGGTACGCCGGTACCCCGGAAGGGGTGCTGACCGTGCTGAGCGGTATGACGCAGATGGAGCACCTTCAGGAGAACCTGCGCACCTACGGTCCGCTGGAGCCGCTGAACGAGCAGGAATACGCGGCTTTAGAGGATGTTACACAGTATTACCTTAACGAGGACTTTATACCGTGCACCGAGTGCCAGTACTGCATGCCGTGTAAATACGGTATAGATATACCCGGTGTGTTCGCCCACTACAACAAGGTGGTGAACGAACAGCGGATGCCCGATGACGCGGGCGACCCGGAGTACCGGAAGTATCGCCGCCAGTTCCTCGTCGGATACGACCGCAGCGTGCCCAAACTCCGGCAGGCCAAGCAGTGTATCGGGTGCGGCATCTGCAAGCCCGAGTGCCCGCAGAGGATTCCGATTCCGGACGAGATGGTCCGCATCGACGAGTTCGTGGAGAACCTGCGCCGGGAAAAGGTGTCGGCCTATTGACCGCTCGGGGGCCGCAAGTCGAAATGCCGCCCACGAGGGCGGCATTTTTTCATGGGCAAAAATCGTATAACCTTCGGCAAAGGTACGATTTGCTACCTTCGCGGAGCGGATATATATTTGCGTGAACCTGAACCTTTCCGTTATGAGATTAAAACTGTTCGCACTGCTTTATATGGCCGCCTTCGCGGCCACAGCGGCACGGGCCGGTAATTACGGCCCTGTGCCCGAAACGGCGCACGTTATCGCCTATAGCACCGTCGAAGACGAAGGCCGCGGGGGCCTCCGGTTCGCGTGGAGCACCGACCGGGAGCTATGGCACCCGATAGGCGACGGGTTCGCCTACGTAAAGTCGGATTACAGCCGGTGGGGCAGCGAGAAGCGGATGATAGACCCGTTCATGTTCCGCGGCGGGGACGGGCTGTGGCATGCAGTCTGGGCGCTCGACCATGAGCCGGAGGGCATTTTCGCCCACGTCGCCACCGCCGATATGGTCTACTGGGGCCGCCAGACTTACTACGCCGATACCGGCGACTTCCCGCTTCTGGACCGGGCCGGAATGGCCGCATACCGCGACGCCCGCCAAACCGTCCGGATAAACGGCATGGAGCTTACCGGCACGATGCTCGAAGTGCCGTGGAGCGTGGTCGACGGGCTGATAACGAGGTATGAGGTCGCCTCGTACCGCAACGCCCTTTGGAGCGAGACCGCCGACGGGGACCCGGAGCGGTTCGCCGGGCTCGGGCCGGTGGAGGTGGAGATAACGCCCGACCCGTCCCGGTCCAAAGATATCGGCAATATGCTGATAGGGGTGTTCTTCGAAGATATTAATTACGCGGCCGACGGAGGGCTGTACGCCGAGCTGGTTCAGAACCGCGATTTCGAGTACGACCCGGCCGACCGGCAGGGCCGCGACACCTCGTGGCACAGCCGGACGGCATGGGTGGCCGAGGGTCTCGGATTCGAAATAGACACCGTCGCGCCGCTACATCCCAACAACCCGCACTATGCCCTGCTCACCACCGACGGCACGGGCGGCAAACTGATTAACAAAGGTTATTCACGGATCTCTGTCCGGTCGGGTGAGCGGTACGACTTCTCGATGTTCGCCCGTATCGTTTCGGGCTCCGGCGGAAAGGTAACGGTCCGCATCGCCGAACCCGGTGGGCAGCTGTACGGCCAGTGCACGGTGGAGGTCGCCTCCGGCGAGTGGACAAGATACGAAGCGGTTATAACGGCCACGGATAACAGCGATATGGCCGTGCTGGAGATTATCCCGGAATTTGCCGGCACCATCGCTGTCGATATGGTGTCGCTTTTCCCGCAGAATACCTTTATGGGCCGCAGGAACGGCCTGCGGGCCGACCTCGCGCAGGCGATAGCCGATTTAAAGCCGCGCTTCGTGCGCTTTCCCGGCGGATGCCTCGCCCACGGGGACGGCATCGACAATATCTACCGCTGGCAGAACACCGTGGGCCCGCTCGAGGCACGCGTGCCCCAACGCAATATATGGAACTACCACCAGACCGCCGGGCTGGGCTACTATGAATACTTCCTGTTCTGCGAGGATATCGGCGCGGAGCCGGTGCCGATAGTGGCGGCCGGGGTGCCCTGCCAGAACTCGGGCGCACACGGCCACGCCCTCGGGGGGCAGCAGGGCGGTATCCCGATGTGCGAGATGGACGCCTACGCGCAGGAGGTGCTCGACCTTATCGAGTGGGCCAACGGACCTGCGACCAGCCGGTGGGGCAGGGTGCGGGCCGAGGCCGGGCATCCCGAGCCGTTCGACCTTAAGTACCTCGGCATCGGAAACGAGGACCTTATTACGGACGTGTTCGAGGAGCGGTTCAACATGATATTCGACGCCGTAAGGAAGAAGCATCCGGAGATAACCGTTATCGGCACCGCCGGGCCGTTCTTCGAGGGGACCGACTATGTGGAGGGGTGGAGGCTCGGCGTGGAGCAGGGCGTCCCCATTCTCGACGAGCACTACTACCAGACGCCGGGATGGTTTATCTACAATCAGGACTTTTACGATAAATACGACCGGACCGGGCCTAAAGTCTACCTCGGCGAGTACGCGGCGCACCTGCCCGGCCGGGTAAGCAATTTCGAAACCGCGCTGGCCGAAGCGCTCTACCTTACCTCGCTCGAGCGGAACGGCGACGTGGTCGTAATGTCGTCCTACGCGCCCCTGCTGGCAAGGGATGGAAACACACAGTGGCGGCCGGACCTTATCTACTTTAACAATACGGAGGTGAAGCCTACGGTAAATTATTACGTGCAAAAACTGTTCGGCAACAACTCGGGCGACCGGTATATTCCGCAGGAGGTGGTCATATCCAGCGACCGCCGCGATGTGCGGAGCCGTATAGCCGTCTCCGTAGTGCATGACAGCGCTACGGGTGACGTTATCTATAAACTGGTGAATATGTTACCGGTAGAGGTGTCGGCCCGTACGGATTTCACCGCCGTGGGGGTAAGGGAATCGGTCGAGGGGCGGATTACCACCATAGCCGGAAGTCCGGATGAGCAGGAGGTCGGCGGGTCGGCCCGCGCCGTTCGGCTGGACCCGGTAACCGACCTCACTCTCCAACCTTACTCGCTGACTGTAATACGGGTGCCGGGAGGGGAATTACAGGCAACCCGGTAGACCCCGCAGTTATGAACCGTAGAGTGAGAGCACGCTTTGTCAGTTCCCAGGTCCCGTTACGAGTAGGGGACGCCGCAGGCGAAACATATTATACCTGATAGTTTAACCGGCGCAAAATTCTTTACTACCGCTCAGAATAATATTTCTTTTTTTCAGCGGCCCACCAATCCGCCACCGGTGGGCCGCATGCCTGCAACAAGGCAGGCATAGTATAGTATGTCATCCTGAACGTGAGTGAAGGATCTATAACTGTCCTAATGAAGACCGGAGGCGACAAAACGATGAATAAGAGAGCGCCCGTAAACTCACCGTCTAAGCCGATCAACGAGGAGAATTACTCTCGTCGCTCGGCGAAAGGGGTCTTTTGCCGGGGAAAAGCCGGGTCCAACCAAACTCCACGACAATAAACAGAGCCGAACCCCCAAGGCCCGGCCCCTCCTTTTATCAGATAAAAAGAAATCAATCGAAATACCTCTCCAGCCACTCGGCGAACCAGGGCCACTCGAGGTAGTCCACATGGCCGCCGATATGGTTTCGGAAGCCGATATCCCCGTCCATATATACCTTGTCGGGAACGGGAAGGCCGTCCTCGCACACCAGCCCCGTGTAGCCCAACAGTTCGTATACCGGGCTTACGGCCACGCAGTTTAGGAACGTTCCGTCCGGGTCGGCCCAATAGTCCTCCGTCCCGGTACCGATGAATACGGGCCGCGGAGCGCACAAAGCGAGCAGGGCGTGGGTGTCCACCGGCAGTGACGCTATCTTCCGGGGCAGGTAACCACCCTCTTCGGCAGGCCCGGCCCATTTGAAGGCGTTACCCGCCAGCCAGTGGTACTCCGAGCGGGTGAGAACACTCTCCAGGTCCTGTCCGAAATGTCTCCGGATGGGTGAGGTGCCCAAAGCACCGGAGTTACTTATATAGGCGGCCGCCAGACGCGGCTCCGCCGCCATGGTTACCAGCGCGCCCTTGCCGAACCGCGAATGGCCCGTCACCGCGACACTTCGGGCATCGATCCGGTTCCACGCCTCGAACATATCGATAAGCCGCGTCACGCCCCAGCCCCATGCCTGAAGGGCGCCCCAGTCTTCCGGTTTCCGCCAGTTGCCCCGGTTCACCAGACCGATAAGGTAGTCGGTCAGGAACTCCCCGCTGTCGGGCTGTATGCCGTAACAGTCCATCTGCACCAATGCCCAGCCCCGACTTATGCACTCCTGCACGTAAACGTCGTGGGTCCAGAACCTCGCCGTGGATAACTGTATCACCACGGGCACGTTATCGGCTCCCTCGGGAATAAACATCCGCGCATTGATTTCCGGCCGGTTACGGATTCGGGGATAGAGGGCCGTGCCGATGGTGCCCCTCAGGAACCACTCCTCGTATTTCACCTCGGGCGCTCCATCCAACGACAGTACGGACGAGAACTCGGTCTCCCAGTCCACCGACAGGCTGTCCGCCTCCTCGGGGACGATACCCCATATCTCCCGGAAACAGTATTCGGCCAGCTCCGGCCGCCGCCGGGTAATCCACTGTAACGGACTCTCCACCCGGGTACCGTCGAACATGGTCAGCAGGTCGATGGACTCGTAGGGGCAGAGCAGCTCCGGGTCGTCCCTATAATTCACCCACAGCCCGAAATCGGAACGGCTCACCACATAGGTCCCCGGAGAGCCGGGGGCGTAACCCTCCCCGTCGTTGTATCCGCGGCCGGGGTCCGCCGGGTCGCGGTATTTCAGGCCGGAGGGTTTATTGGGGTCCCGGTCTGCGGGCGGCAGGTCGGGAAACGAGATTCCGAGCTGGTGGAGCATCTGCAGTCGGTCCATCTCGGTGGTCACGTCCTCCGGCGGGAAATCGGGGAACGGGGTGCCGTCCTGTCCGGTAGCCGCGGAGATAAACAACACGGCGCCGGCAAGCAGAGTCAGTTTTCTTAACATTTCGGTCGAGTTTAGGGTTAAGGGAAGAAGGCCGGATGCGCCCCGCGCGGCCCGGTTACTGCAAAAATAGAATTTCCCCGAGATTTCGCAATATTTCCCGATTTTACAACGGCTAATCCGGCAGATTATTCAGGAATATAAACGGTTTATAGTATGTAGAAAAATGCTCTTGCTATGCTGACGCACGGCCCGCCGAGGGCAGTATGCGGGTCGCTAAACCAATTGAAATAAAGTCGACACCTATTTATTATACACCTGCCTGTCTTCGGCGTGTATCCTTTCAATCAGGTCTTCATTTAATCCTCTGATATTGTTATAAAAAATCTCGTTATAGGCCTGCAAAACGAAAAATATCTCGCGCAGTCTTTGGTAGTGCAGGAATTTCTTGACAGATAGCCAGATATAATTGCTCAACAGTATGATACATATGGGTATCAGCATGATAAGCCCCATCCGGAGCAGAACGGCGAAATCCAGATTCGGATTGCCGGAAAACCTGAGAAACCCCGAACCGTCCACGGATACAAAATAGGAGAGCAAGGTTACCAGCAACAAGACTACAAGAGAGTGGTAGGCAATGGTGCGTGTCCAGTAAGAGACAACCCGCGAGGAGGAAGCCATCCTGATATGGGCCTCATTTTTAACCAGTATACTGTACTCGTCTTTTGACGCGAGTTGTATCCTCATTTTTAATTTATTAAGGGCATTTTTACTGCGGGCGTTCTCGCTGTTCCACTTTACGTGTTTCATCAAATGAAATGCTTCCCGCCGACACAGGTATTTATCGTAGTACAAATAGGGGAACTGGCAGTACTCCTCGGTATCACATGCAAATTCGGAGCGAAGACTGAAACGGAAATACCATCCCGTGGCGTTGAAATAGATCAATTCCGGGTCTCTGTTATCACCGTTTTTCAATAAAACCGATAACTTTTCCAAATATTTCCCCGATACATTTTCCCGAAGGAAATCCGAATTTATATCGAATTGCATCGCCGTGGTCTCACATGGTTTCCGGTTGTCTAAATCCGGGTCCGCAGTATCGTCGAGATAGACGGAGTAAGCCATATGGTTCAACTTTTCTATAATCTCTTCGAAAGTCGGCTCGTCTTTTACCCTTTGATTTTTCAAAAGGGTTAGAATTTCTTCTTTAAAACCTGTTTTTCGGTCGGCGTCCAGATAATCGGACAGCAGATCCGCATATTTTATTATAAAATGTTTTTTAGCTTTTTGTCCAGGTTCTTTACACTTATTTTTCAGTATATCGAACCGGTTTCTCATCTTTCTCTCTTTCAATCTGATTTCGGAAAAAGCAACCGACGGAATCACGCTTTCATAAAAATGCTTGTTCCTCACAAATTTGAAACTGTCCCTGTCCATGTCCTTAATATCCCTGCGGTAAAAGATATTGCCGATTGCGTAAGCCAGTATAATGAATATGAAGAAAATAACAAGCCAGAACCAGCCCTGGAACGTATTGGAAACAAGCAGGTCTATTTTGGTGGCGTATTCCGTCCCGGTCTCCGGCATAACCGGATATCCGAGATAGAGCATTACGGCAGGTATAACCACCGACACGAAAACACAAAACAGAAATATTATTCCGGGAACCACAGAACCGATAATATCTATCAGGAAATCGTTTATAACCTTTACGCTGGTTTTTGCGTATCCGCTATCGCTCATAAGCCGGTATTAGTAGGGGTTAATATTTAATCGACCGGCAAAGTTAACATAAAACATTAAGAACTAAAGAGGTATTGTGGTTTCGGTTCCATTTTATAAAACATTTTTGCAAATACTTCCACGCTCCGGTTTCAAGATAAAAAACCTATATTTGAGTCGGTACAATGTTTTTATGATTGGATTTTATATGTTTAAAACGGTGGGGGTTGCGGCCGCATGGGTTTTGGGGAATTTCCTCAGGCTGGTTCTGCGCAGGCCCTACCGGCCCTATTCCGATATATGGAACGGGGAAGACTCGCCCGATTATCTCGCCCGCATGAATCACAACCTTATTTACTTCGGCATCGGTGCGGTAGTTATCGGGATTTTTATATTTTTGACTTTGAATATTTTCACCTGACGCGACCCGGTCCCCTTTCGGCATAATTGCCGTAAGGTCCGTACCGTCACCCACCGGACCGACCTGCATTACATAACCTGACTTAAACCGTATAAAACCATGAAAAATCTTAACCGCATCCGGCTGCTTGCTCTGGCCGTCGCACTTATCGCCGGTACCGCCGCCCGGGCACAGGAGGTCCGCAAGGTGGAACCGATTAACACGCAGTGGCGTTTTTATTTGGGCGACGTCGCCGGGGGAGAATCGGCCGCACTCGACGACTCGGGCTGGCGCCTGCTGGAAGTCCCGCACGACTGGAGCATCGAAGGGCGCTATGACGAGAACAACCCCACCGCCCGCGGCGGCGGATATCTGCCCGCCGGTATCGGCTGGTACCGCAAATCTGTGTATATCCCGGAATCCGCCCGCGGCAAACGGGTATTTATAGAGTTCGACGGCATTATGGCCAACAGCGACGTCTGGGTCAACGGCCGTCACTTAGGGCACCGGCCCTACGGCTACGTGGGCCTGATGTACGACCTTACGGACCATCTGGATTTCGGGGGCGAGAACCTTATAGCGGTCCGGGCGGACAACTCCGTACAGCCCGCCTCCCGCTGGTACACCGGTGCGGGAATCTACCGCAAAGTCCGCCTTGTAACGGTCGCCGACACCTATCTCGACCATTGGGGCGTCTTTATAACGACACCCGAAATTACGGCCGCCCACGCTAAGGTGGTGGTAAGGTCGGAGGTGGTTAACACCGGCGCACCGTCCGGTAATTACCATGTAATGACGCAGGTTACGGCGCCTGACGGTAGTGTATACACCTCCCGGCAGGCCGAAGCGGTGTTCGGCGCGGACGGCACGGCGATGGTCGAGAACACCATCGATATACCAGCCCCGCAGTTGTGGGACACGGACCACCCGTACCTCTACTCGGCCCGCACGGTACTGTTGTCCGGGAGCGAAGAGGTGGACGACCAGGTGAACAATTTCGGCATCAGGGAGTGCCGTTTCGAGGCGGCCACGGGCTTCTGGCTTAACGGCCGCAACATAAAACTGCTTGGTGTATGCCTTCACAACGACGGCGGGGCCGTAGGTTCGGCCGTACCGGCCACCGTCTGGGAGCGCCGCCTGCGGCAGCTCAAAGAGGTGGGGTGCAATGCTATCAGGGTGGGGCACAGCCCGTTGGGCCGCGATTTCCTCGATGTGTGCGACCGCCTCGGGTTCCTCGTGATGGACGAGACGTTCGACACCTGGACCGCGGCTAAGAACCACGCCCCGTACGGCTACAACCGCTTTTTCGACGACTGGTGGGCCACCGACACCCGCGACATCATCCGGCAGGACCGGAACCACCCCAGCGTCTTTATATACAGCGTGGGCAATGAAATCCGCGACGACCTCGACAGCCCCGAAGGGCAGCAGCGGTTCCTCGGTCAGCGGGACCTGATACGGTCGCTCGACCCCACCAGGCCAGTCACACTGGCCCTGTTCCGCCCCAACAGTATGAACGTCTACACCAACGGCTTCGCCGAAATGATGGACGTGGTTGGGCAGAACTACCGCGTGGAGGAGCTGGTGCAGGCATGGCACGACAACCCGGAGCACAGGGTGCTGGGCACCGAGAATATAAAGGACGCAGCCACATGGCTCGATCTGCGCGACAACCCGTTTATGGCGGGCCAGTTTCTCTGGACCGGGTTCGACTACTTCGGCGAGGCCGACTGGCCCCGCATCGCCAGCAGCGCGGGGCTTTTCGACCGCACCGGCGCTTGGAAACCCGCCGCATGGCAGCGCCGAAGCTGGTGGACGGACGAGCCGATGGTAAAGATCGTCCGCAGCAACGGCGACGACGGCGAGGGCCAACCGGTAGCCGACTGGACCCCGGAAGAGTTAGACACCTACCGCAAAGCCCGTGTACAGGTTTACAGTAACTGCGACGAGGTGGAGCTCTTTTTCCGCAACACCTCCTTAGGCATCAAGGCCGTACCGCAGGACGGAGAACCTTGCGAGTGGGAGATGGAATTCGAACCCGGCCCGCTACGGGCCATCGGCCGCCGCGGCGTCGAGACGGTGGCCCGTGACGAGATATGCACCGCCGGGCCTCCGGCCCGGGTGGTGCTGTCGTCCGACAGGACCATTCTGGAAACCAAGTGGGACGAGGTAGCGTTCGTGACCGCCGAAATATACGACGATACCGACGTGGACGGCGAGCCGGGCCTGCTGTGTCCCAACGCGCGGAACACGGTTACGTTTACCATCGACGGCCCGGGCGAAATAATCGCCGTGGACAACGGCGACGTGTTTAACCACAAGCCGTATAAATCACACTCTATCAGCGCTTACGGGGGCCGTGCCGTGGCTATTGTACGCGCGACCGGACCGGGGCAGATAAACATCTCCGCATCGGTAGAGGGCCTGAAGTCGGACAGCCCGGTTCATATTGCCGCCCTCGAAATCCTAACCGATAAACCGTTATGAGAAAGTTTCTGTTTACAGCGCTGCTTGCCGCAATATGGGCCGCGCAGGCTACGGCGCAGCTCGACGCGCCCGAATTTAAAATCTTTCAGTTCCCGCCCGACCAAATACCCCGTATCGACGGCAGTTTCGACGATTGGGACATCGTGCCCGACTCCTACGTTATCGGTACCGAGGAACTGTGGGACGACTCGGGTAAGCACGAAGGGCTTAACCGCGAGTCGATAGACATAAAGGTCAAAGTGGGGTGGGTGGCCGGACTGAACCGCCTCTATTTTATGTACGAGGCTTATGACGATTACTGGGACTTTACCCATCCGGGCCTGCACAACGATATTTTCGAGGTGGTGGTGGACGGCGATATGTCGGGCGGACCGCTTATCGACAGGTTCCACCCCAATCCGGACCTCGACCCCTGGGACGCCTATTTCTCCTACCACGGGGTCCACGCGCAGAACTACCATATCTTTACCCCGCCCGCCGAGGGTAAGGACTGGTGCCTTGCATGGGGCAGCCAGCCGTGGATAAAGGAGCTGCCGTACGCCAATGCGGCCTACGACTACGACTTTTCGCCCGGCGAAGCGGGCGTGCTGAGGCTGGAGTTCTGGATAACTCCGTTCGACTACGCGGGTAACGACCCTTCGCGCTCGGTGGAATCCGAGCTGTACGAGAACAAGACCATCGGTCTCTGTTGGGCCGTTATCGACTACGACGATGTGGACGGCCGCGGCAACAACGGATTCTGGAACCTTTCGAAACACCACACCATGTACGGCAACGCCTCCGAGCTGAGGACGTTCCGGCTGATGCCGCTCGAGCCGCAGTTCCGCAAGCCTATCGAGGCACGGTGGAGGTTCGAGGTCGTGGATATGGACCGCCGTCTGGTAGCGTTCACCGACCGGTCGGAGGGCGAGGTCACCTCGTGGCGGTGGGACTTCGGGGACGGCCACACCTCCGCCGATCAGCACCCGCTTCACAGTTACGAAAACCCGGGCCAATATATCGTAATCCTCGACGTGGAAGGCCCCGCGGGAACCTCGCGCAGCATCCGGGTCTGGGACGTGGCGGTGAAGTAGGGCCGTTATTTCAAAAGATGTATCGGGAAAGGCGAACGTTTAATTCACATAATATACGACACCCTCCCGGATTATTCGGCCGGGGTCCCTATCGGGATTCCGGCCGTTGCCTTGCGGCCGGAGGTCCGGAATACACTCTCTCACGGGAAATGACGAATGGAGTTGCCGTTCTCGTACTTTTCGGGAAAAATCGGTCATACGATGGAAAGAGAATCCATATCGACACGGGGAGTTTCTACCTCGACCGGCCGGAGCCGGTGCGGGGTACCCTGCTGGCCCTGCGGAGCCTCGTCCTCGGGCATAACAAAGCTGTCTCGGAGACGGTAAAGTACGGGATGCCGTGCTTTACGTACCGTGGCCGAATCCTCTGTTATCTGTGGACCGACCGCAAAACCGGCCACCCGTATATCCTGATGGCAGACGGGAACCGCCTGCGCCACCCGGCGCTGGAACAGGGGAGCCGGGCGCGAATGAAATTCCTGCGGGTGGACCCTTATGCCGACCTGCCCGTGAATACCGTCCGGGCGGTGCTCGATGAAGCGATAGCCCTTAACACTAAATTCTGACAATTATGGAAATCAGATCTTTGGCCGGAATCGGCCACGGGAAAATATTCGCGGCGTTCTCACGGGCGTTCGCCGATTACGAGATGCAGCTCGACAGCATACAATTTGCGGCCATGCTGCGCCGCCGCGGGTTCGACCCGGAGCTATCCTTCGCGGCATTCGACGGCGAGGAAATCGTGGCCTTTACCCTTAACGGTATCGGCAGGTACGGGGGCCTGCCCACGGCTTACGACACGGGCACGGGAACCGTCAAGGAGTACCGCGGCCGCGGCCTGGCCACCGCTATTTTCGAATATTCCCTGCCATACCTGCGCGGAACCGGCATCAGGCAATACCTGCTGGAAGTATTACAGCATAACACCAAAGCGGTGTCGGTTTACCGGAACCTCGGGTTCGGGGTGACGCGCGAATTTAACTATTTCCGGCAGGAGAATGCGGCCGTAAGGAACGACGTTCCGGACCACGGCGGCCGTTTTACCGTCCGACCCATCGACCCGGCGAATCCCGGTGCGGTGGCCGGGTTCCGGGACTTCCGGCCATCGTGGCAGAACAGTACCGAATCCGTAAGGCGGGCGGCGGCGGATTTCGTGGGTCTCGGGGCGTTCCGCGGGGAGGTGCTGGCCGGATATTGTATCTTCGAGCCCGCTTCGGGCGACGTCGCCCAGCTGGCGGTCGACCGCCCTTTCCGTCGGCAGGGCGCCGCATCCCTGCTTTTGCGCGAAATTTTACGGCTGAACCGCTGCGACGGTATCAAGGTCATAAATACCGAAACATCGAGCCTCTCTGTAACCGGATTCCTCGAATCCAAAAACATCCTCCCCGCCGGGCGGCAGTTCGAAATGGTAAGGACCATCTGACTGTCGGGGCCGGGATGCCCGTCCCGCAGCTGTCCAGACCGTGAATTAAAGATATCATCCCGAGGACTATGCAACCAGAAAGTATAAGCAAGTATGTCATCCTGAGGAGCAATGCGACCAGCAATATAAGCAAGTAAGTCATCCCGAGAAGCAATCCAGCAGAAATATAAGCAAATATGTCATCTTCAGGAGTGGAACGACGAAGGATCTTCCATTGTCATCCTGAGCAAATCGAAGGATTACCATTGGGACTTGTAAAACAATGTCATCCTGAGCGATAGCGAAGGATCTACCATTGGGTTAGTGTAAGTAGTAAATTCTTCGCTATCGCTCAGAATGACATAATTATTATCTGCGGCCCGCCACCACGCCCCGGCGTGCCGCATGCCTACGGGTGCCTCTCTACTTCGCCGGTTCACCACGGTCAGATTTGACGTTTTATTTAAAGGGACACCCCGCCCCCGGGACCCCTGACAGTAATCCTCCCCGGCCCGGCCGAACCATCATCCCGCCTTCCGTTTATCCGGCTCCAGGCGGTAACCTGCCGGTATTTTTTCCGTTCGCGCTACACGGAAGGCCTGAATATTGTATTAGCATGGTAGTATAGAACAACTAAAAATACTTTCGTTATGTTTTACCATGTCAAAGAATTGCAATTCAACGCCCGTGTTTCTAAACCGGACCCGCGTTTTGCCCGCCTGCTCCTGGAACAGTTCGGGGGCGGCAACGGCGAGCTGAAAGCCGCCATGCAGTATTTCACGCAGGCCTTCTCCTGTAAGAATCCGTACCCGGATAAGTACGACCTGCTGATGGACATCGCCACCGAGGAGTTCAGCCACCTCGAAATCGTGGGCGCCACCATCACCATGCTCCTTAACGGAGTGAACGGAGAAATGAAAGACGCCGTGGAGTCCTCTCCGCTCTCCGATATGATGAATGGTAAAGCAGCCAAAGAAGATTATATACAGGAGGCGCTCTACTTCCCGCAGTTCGACGTGCTCACCGCCGGAGGACCTGCCGTTACCGACAGCAACGGTACGCCGTGGACCGGGGCCTACGTCAACGCCAACAGCGACCTTACGGTGGACCTCCGCTCCAATATCGCCGCCGAATCGAGGGCCAAAATCGTGTACGAGTACCTTATGAAATTTACGGACGACCCCTACGTTAAGGAGACCCTCGGGTTCCTTATGACACGGGAAATCACCCACTTCCAGCAGTTCGAAGCCGCCCTCGATACCATCCAGCCCAACTTCCCCCCGGGTGTGTTGCAGGAAGACCCGCGCCACGGCAACCTCTACTTCAACATGTCGCAGGGTCAGGACGCCGAGGGACCGTGGAACGAAGGCACCAGCACCCGGACCAAAGAGCAGTGGAACCGTATCGACGATCCGCTCGACTTCGTATGCCGGACCAACGGCCTTACCGATATAGCCCCGGGCGACTCGGTGCCCTCCAACGACGACCTGCGCAAGCTGGACGAGGAGCTGAGCCGCACCCGCAGCCAGGAGGTGACCTCGGCCACCCCGATGGAGGATATCAGCTGGAGCACCTACGGGGAGGAACCCCGAGCCAAACCCGGCCGTGCACGTAAAGTGAAGGAAAAAGCATAAATATAACACTCTCTTGCAGAAGGAGGCCGCCCGGTTCGGGGCGGCCTCCCCTTTTTATTTGGTTAACTTTTTACTGGTTCCACCAAATGTATTAACGGCCCGCCACCGCACCACCGGGGGCCGAACTTCTGCACAGCAGAATTCCTGCCTGCATACAGGTATAATTTGATTTACTATATGAACGGCGGACGGACAGCATCGATTCCCGAATGTAAAGGCAGACTTACCAACCGTCTCGGATTGAGCCGCCCGCAAACTTGCGTAACGTGGCGAACGACGGGAAGTACACCCCGAGGGGATGGTATACTCCCTGTATGTAGTAAGCGGCTCCCTCGTTTCCTCCTCGTGATAAAAGTTTATAGATCCTTCACTGGCGTTCAGGATGACAAATCGTTCTTTAAAGTGCCCGCCTTGTGGCTATCTGCTGCCAGCCGGGGGCGGAGTTTGCAGGCCGCTATAAACAAAACATGTCATTCTTTGCGATAGCGAAGAATCTACCTATCGTTAGTTCTCACCCCCAACGGTAGATCCTTCACTTGCGTTCAGGATGACAAATCGTTCTTTAAAAATGCCCGCCATGCGGTAGTCTACTGCCCGCCGGGGCGGGGTAGCAGGCCGCTATAAACAAAACATGTCATTCTGAGCGATAGCGAAGAATCTACCTATCGTTAGTTTCTCACACCCAGCGGTATATCCTTCACTGCGTTCAGGATGACACATCGTTCTTTAAAGTGCCTGCCATGCGGTAGTCTGCTGCCAGCCGGGGCGGGGTAGCAGGCCGCAATAAACAAAATATGTCATTCTGAGCGAGAGCGAAGAATCTACCTATCGTTAGTTCTCACACCCAGCGGTATATCCTTCACTGCGTTCAGGATGACACATCGTTCTTAAAGTGCATGCCTTGTGGCAGTCTGCTGCCCGCCGGGAGCGGAGTTTGCAGGCCGCTATAAATAACATGTCATTCTGAGCGATAGCAAAGAATCTACTCTCTTGAATTTGTACGAAACCATTGGCGTTTAGTTAATCTTTATGTATCCCACTATTCGCTTCGCTTTGCTCTCAGGTGTATATAATAGCCGTCGTGAAACATTATATCTATAATATTTCCCGAATCGTTTATTGGACTGTGCTCCGTATAAATACTCTTAACTTCTCAAGCGTGAACTCCAGTGTCGTTGCCGGGGGTAAGCGAATTGGAGCCTACGAGGGTTTCTACCCATTCTCCGACCCGCATTCCATCGACCATCCGACCTCTTTCTCTGAGAACCTCATTTTGATATTCCCGGTATTCTCCTGTCCCATTTACAAAACGAGTCTCGTAAACGATTGTTCCTGAGTTATCATAAACTGTAAAGGGACCATGCAGTAAGCCGTGCTTATAATACTCTTCCCGAATAATTACCCCTTCTCTGTTGTAGTATCTCCACCACCCATGCCGTTTGCCATATACCATGAATCCGGAAACCGCTATTTTGCCGATGTCATAATAATAATCATCGTACATACCCGTCCCATTTACAAAAATAGTCTGGCCGAGATATCGCCCGTTCAGGTCGTAAACAGTGCGCCGTCCATTCAGTACACCGTCCTTATAGCTTTCGTCGATAACTTTCGTATGTTTGTGCTCGCCTTCGACATATCCTGTTGAAAATTTTTCCCATAACCCCTCTTTTACTCCATTGATAAATGTTCCCCTTATATTTCCTACCCAGTCATAAATATGTTCATTAATATCACTTATATGAATAGTATCGGCGTCTTTATAGATACTTTCATCGAAATAGAAGGTCAGATAATTCCGAGTCGTATAATATAGGCTGTCCCACGGTTGGAGATTGTAGCCCGTAGGTGCGGGTTCGGGCTTATCGGGCGTGTGAAAAAGTCCTTCACTATTGACACAAATCCACCCGGTTGGAATATTGTCGATAACACCCCGGCTATGAATGTCGTCGAGAGACTCCGTTCTCGATTTTCTCATATAAATGTGAATGGATTGCTCTGTTCCGAATTCCGCTTCGTCGTCATTTATCCCCTCTTGAGCGGACAAGGAAAAGGGTAACGTAAGTATAAACCCTGCTATCAGAACGCTCTTTTTCATTATCTCAAAATTAAGAGTGATACGTTTTTATCCCGTGCCACATCCTCTCGGTATTTCAGGGTCCGTCCGACCGAATCAGTCGAACGACTGCATCCCGGAGCGGGCTATATTCATCAGGCGGCGGTAGTCCGAGGGGGAGAGCTCCATAAAGAAGTAGTGTATCGGGTCCACCCGCAGGCCGTTGTGGCGCACCTCGTAATGGAGGTGCGGGGCGAGCGACAGCCCGGTGTTTCCCGATAGGGCGATTATGTCCCCGCGGCGCACCTGGTCGCCCTTCTTTACGTTGAGCTGGCTGAGGTGGTTGTACTGCGTCTCGTAGCCGTTGCCGTGCGATAGGACCACCGTAATCCCCGAACTGGTAGCCCGGGCCGAGACATCCTTCACCCGGCCGTCGGCCGTGGCGAACACCCGCGACCCTTCCGGCACCGTATAGTCCACTCCCATATGCTGGGTCAGGGTCTTGTAGAACGGGTGAATCCTGAGGCCGAACGAGGC
The DNA here is from genome assembly GCA_020859685.1 of Rikenellaceae bacterium. GTDB lineage: Bacteria > Bacteroidota > Bacteroidia > Bacteroidales > Rikenellaceae > WRDF01. The sequence goes on along the minus strand of JAJBVT010000110.1, from coordinate 7,743 downwards.
TGTGAGCAGCGTAAGGTCCTTGTTTATGACGGGCTGGATGGACGGTATGCTGTTGACTTTGTCGCCGACCGAACCGAGCCTCTCCTCCATATCCATATACGCGGACTCGACTTCCCGGATTTTATTCTCGAGGGCGTAGGCCCGTGAGTTCAGTTCGGCGTTGAGTTCCTTTACGGAACGGGAGAGGAGCTTCTCGTAGGCGGTCCACCGTTCTACGCTCTCGCCGCTGTCGAAGTCGTACGGGTCGGCCTCGAACAGGATGCGGAACACGTTGCGGTCGCGCTCCACCACGTTGTTCAGCACCGCCTCGAGGCTGTCGTACCGGGCGTCCAGCATCTCGTACTCCCGGCGCAGCGACGCCGTGGAGCTCTTCATCCTGTACTCCAGCGGGGTGTCGAAAAAGACGGAGAACCCCACGTAAAACAGCACGGCAATCCCTATCCATCCGAGGATATGGATCGCCATGCGCAGCATCTTCTGGCGAAACCGTATCTTCGGGGCTTCCCAGGGGGCTATGCGCGTCTCTTTCTGTACTTTCCTGCCGAATGCCATCCGTTTAGTCGTCCAATTCGTATGTAGTGGCCTTGGCCATTTCGATTATCCTTTCGAACTCCGCCTCGTCCATATCGTTGCGGAAGTAGTTTATGGGGTTCACATGCTGGTTCATATAGATAACCTCGTAGTGGAGGTGGGGCCCCGACGAGCGGCCCGTGCTGCCCACCTCTCCGATAACCTCCCCGCGCCTCACATGCTGGCCCGGCGTAACGTACGACTTGTTCAGGTGCGCGTAACGGGTCTTGTACCCGAACCCGTGGTTAATCAGCACCTGTATGCCGTAGCCGGTGCCGCGGTCGGGGTCCGCCACGACCACCCCGTCGCCCGTGGCGTAGACCGGCACTCCACGGTCCGCGCCCAGGTCTATGCCCGTATGCATCTGGTAGCGGCCCAGCAGCGGGTGGTTGCGGCCGCCGAAGGCCCCGATGCTCCCTTTCAGCCTCCGTTTGTCGATGGGCCATATCGCCGGAATCGACGAGGACATCTTCTCCTTGTCGAGCGACATATCCTGAAGTTCGTCCATCGAGAGCGATTCGAGATAAATCATCCGGGCCAGATCGTCCATCCCGGCCCAGGTATTATATATAAGGTCTCCGTAGCTGTCGTCGGCGAAATAGGCGTACTTCGCATCGGGGTAGGGACCGTAAAGGCCGTCCACCTCGAGTGTATCCGCCGCGAAGAGCATACGGTAGACGTTGTGGTCGCGGTGCTTTATCTCGCCTATCCGGTCCGTGGCGGCGTCTATCTTGTCCTGAAGTATGGAGTATTTGATAAGCAGCTCGTCGTTCTCGCGGTTGATGGCGGCCATCTTGGGGGTATAGAAGAACCATGAGAAGAGGAAGTTTACCACCGATGCCAGTATAAACGCTATAAGCAGCTTGCGAAGGAAGCGGTAAAACCTTAAACGAAAAGGCGTTACGATAACCTCGTAAGTGAGCGTCTGCGGGTTGAACTTATACTTTTTTTGCGGCATCCGGTATATTTATGGTAAGCCCATCGGGCAAAATTAGACTTAATTGATTAATTTTACAACCAATTTGCCGAGAGTGAAGGGCCGCGGAACCGGTAACTACCGAATTATTTGAAAATTAAAAGTTTCCGCAGGCGCCGCCCCCTCGCAGCCTAATTAAAACGTATTAACACCGGACGATATTATGGTATCACACACTACGCTCGATTCCAACGAAATACGCGCCGCCTTCCTCGACTTTTTCCGCTCTAAGGGCCATACGATAGTGCCCTCGGCCCCGATGGTGGTCAAAAACGACCCCACGCTGATGTTCACCAATGCGGGGATGAACCAGTTCAAGGATATCTTTCTGGGCAACGCCCCGGCGGTGTCGCCGCGTGTGGCCGATGCGCAGAAGTGCCTGCGGGTGTCGGGTAAGCACAACGACCTGGAGGAGGTGGGCCACGACACGTACCACCACACGATGTTCGAGATGCTGGGCAACTGGTCGTTCGGGGACTACTTCAAGAAGGAGGCCGTCGAATGGGCCTGGGAACTGCTTACAGGCGTGTTCGGCCTTCCCGAGGAGCAAATTTTCGCCACGGTATTCGAAGGTTCGGAAAGCGACGGGGTGGGGCGCGACGAGGAGGCCTACGAACTTTGGAAGCGGTTCCTCCCGGAAGACCGCATACTCTTGGGAAACAGGAAGGACAACTTCTGGGAAATGGGCGACACGGGTCCCTGCGGGCCGTGCAGCGAGGTCCATTTCGACCTGCGCTCGCCCGATGAGAGGGCGGCCGTGCCGGGCCGCGGGCTGGTCAACGCCGGGCACCCCCACGTCATCGAGATTTGGAACCTCGTGTTCATGCAGTACAACCGCCGGGCCAACGGTTCGCTCGAACCGCTACCTGCCCGCCATGTGGACACAGGGATGGGTTTCGAGCGCCTCTGCATGATTTTGCAGGGCAAACAGAGCAACTACGACACCGACCTTTTCACCCCTATACTGGATAAGCTCGGGGCCATGTGCGGCAGGCGGTACGGGCAGGACGAGGCCACCGACATCGCCATGCGCGTTGTGGCCGACCACCTGCGGACCATCTCGTTCTCCATCGCCGACGGGCAATTGCCCTCTAACGTAAAGGCGGGGTATGTGATTAGGCGCATCCTTCGCCGGGCCGTGCGCTACGGGTACACATACCTCGGTTTCGACGAGCCGTTCCTGTGCCGTCTCGTGGGGGTGCTCGCCGACAAGATGAGCGGCCAGTATCCGGAGCTGGTGAAACAGCGGGAGCTTATCGAGAAGGTTATCCGTGAGGAGGAGACCTCGTTCCTGCACACCCTCGCCACGGGAATCCACCTGCTGGACCAGATAATCGCCAGGCTCCGGTCCGCGGGCGGGGACACCGTCTCGGGTGTGGACGCATTCACGCTCTACGACACCTACGGCTTCCCCGTGGACCTTACGGAGCTGATTGCCCGTGAGAACGGCCTGAAGGTGGACCACGAGGCTTTCGCCGCGGAGCTCGGCAGGCAGAAAGACCGTTCGCGCAACGCGGCGGCCGTCGATACGGGCGACTGGGTGGAGCTGGTGCCCGCGGCCGAGAGCCGGTTCTCCGGCTACGACATCGCGGAGGGAATGGCTCCGGTCACCCGCATAGCCCGGTACCGGAAGGTGGAGACGCAGAAAAAGTCGTACTACCAGATAGTGCTCACCGAGACGCCGTTCTACGGCAATTCCGGTGGGCAGGTGGGAGACTCGGGCTACCTCGAGAACGCCGAAACCGGCGCCCGCACTCCCATTCGCGACACCATAAAGGAGAACAACCTTATAATCCTGATATCGGACCGGCTGCCCGAAGACCCCGCGGCCCAGCTCCGGGCCGTGGTGGATATGCGCCGCCGGGCCGCTATCGCCGCCAACCATACGGCCACCCATCTGCTGCACGAGGCCCTGCGCGAAGTTCTTGGCACCCATGTCGAGCAGAAAGGCTCGCTGGTGGCCGAGGAGAACCTGCGGTTCGACTTCTCCCATTTCCATAAGGTTACGGACGCCGAGCTGGAACAGGTGGAAAAAATCGTGAACAGCCGTATCCGGCGCAACTACCCCCTCGAGGAGGACCGCGAGTGCGAAATAGACCGGGCTCGGGAGATGGGCGCCATGATGCTCTTCGGCGAGAAGTACGGCGACCGGGTGCGCGTGGTGCGTTTCGGCGGTTCGGTGGAGCTGTGCGGGGGGACCCATGCCGCGGCGACGGGCTGTCTCGGGCTGTTTAAGATAATCTCCGAGAGCGCAATTTCGGCCGGAGTCCGGCGTATAGAGGCCGTTACGGGCGAACAGGCGGAGAAGTATGTGGCCCAGTTGCAGCACACCCTGCGCGAAATACAGGGCTTTGTCAACAACCCCTCCGTACTTCAGGCGGTAAAGAAAGTGTTCGACGAGAACGAGGATATGCGCCGCCGGATGGAGGAATACCGCCGGGAAAAGGTGGAACAGGTCACGGACAAGATTGTGGCCGAGGTCGGAGGGCGCGACGGTTACGTGGTGTTCGCCCGTCGAATGGATATACCCACCGAAATGGTTAAGGACATCGCGTTCGGTCTGCGCCGGCGCCTGCCGAACCTCGTAATGATAATCGGGTCGGCCACCGACGGTAAGGCCACCCTCAGCATTATGCTGGGCGACGAGGTTGTGTCGCAGGGAGTGAACGCCTCCGAGATAGTCCGCGCGGCGGCCCGGGAGATTAACGGCGGCGGGGGCGGCCAGCCCTTCTTTGCCACGGCCGGGGGGAAGAACCCCGACGGGCTGGACGCGGCCATCCGTACCGCCGAGGAGACGGTGAAGGATAAGTTGGGTATCGCTTAGCGACCGCAACGTCCGTGGTGGGCGGGGTAAACGCCTGATATTCAATTATGTCTGAATCTGTATAAAAAATAGGCGAACGGGCTGCCGTATATTTGCCTGCGGTAAGGATGACATGCGGCTAAGAACCGGGTACAGGCACTAAACCCCGGGGAGCCGCCGAAGCGACGAAGAACCGGGAATGCAGCGTGATACCGGGGAGCCGCCGGTTACAATTTTATCCTTATGACGCGACGCGGCGAGGGAAAGCAAGCAAACATGTCATCCTGAGGAGTGGAACAACGAAGGAAAAAAACAAACATGTCATCCTGAGGAGCGGAACAACGAAGGAAAAAAACAAACATGTCATCCTGAGGAGTGAAACGACGAAGGAAAAAAAACAAACATGTCATCCTGAGGAGTGAAACGACGAAGGATCTTCCATTGGGATTCATCCTGAGGAGCGAAGCGGCGAGGGAAAAGAAACAAACATGTTGTCATCCTGAGGAGTGGAACGACGAAGGATCTTTCTTTAGTAATGAAAGAAACCGTCATTCCGAAACACGAAGGCGGCCTAACGGAGTCCGGTTTTTCCTTCCCGAAGGAGAGACAAGGGTAATTTTAAAAATGTTTTTAATTTGAAAAGCTATGGATAACAGGAAAGTTTTACTGATGATACTCGACGGATGGGGCATAGGCGACCATTCCAAAGGAGACGTGGTTTACACCGCGAACCCGGAATATATCAACGGGCTTACCCGGCAATACCCTCACGCACAGCTACTTACCAGCGGCGAGAACGTCGGGCTTCCCGACGGGCAGATGGGCAATTCCGAAGTGGGGCACCTCAATATCGGGGCCGGGCGGGTCGTCTATCAGGACCTGGTTAAGATTAACAAGGCGTGCGCCGACGGCTCCATACTGACCAACCCGGAGGTGCAGGCCGCGTTCCGTTACGCTAAAGACAGCGGCAAACAGGTCCATTTTATGGGTCTCGTGTCGGACGGCGGGGTGCACAGTTCGCTGGAGCACCTGATGAAACTGTGCGACATATCGAAGGAGTACGGCATCGACCGAACGTTCGTCCACTGCTTTATGGACGGCCGCGACACCGACCCGCGGAGCGGTAAGGGCTTTATCGAACAGCTCCAAAACCACATAGCCACATCTGCCGGGCGAATTGCCTCCGTCGTGGGCCGTTACTACGCTATGGACCGGGACAAGAGGTGGGAGCGCGTGAAGGTGGCCTACGACCTGCTGGTCAACGGCGTCGGCGAGAAGGCGACCGATATCACGGCGGCCGTGCAGGCGTCGTACGACGCGGGTGTTACGGACGAGTTTATCAAGCCCATCGTGGCCGTGGACGAGGCCGGGGAGCCGGTCGGCAGGATTTCCGAGGGCGATATGGTGATATTCTTCAACTACCGTAACGACCGCGCCAAGGAGCTTACAACGGTCCTCACGCAGGAGGATATGCCCGAACACGGCATGCACACCCGGCCGCTCTACTACTGCACCATGACCCCCTACGACGCAAAATTTGAGGGGCTGCATATCCTGTTCGACAAGGACAACGTGCAGAACACCATCGGGGAGTACGTGGCGTCCCGGGGGCTCAACCAGCTCCGTATAGCCGAGACCGAGAAATACGCCCACGTTACCTTCTTCCTGAACGGCGGCCGCGAGGAGAAATTCGAAGGCGAGGAGCGTATCCTTATCGCTTCCCCGAAGGTGGCCACCTACGACCTGAAGCCGGAGATGAGCGCCTACGAGGTGAAGGACGCGCTGGTGGAGGCGCTCGGCACCCGGAAGTTCGACTTTATTACGCTCAACTTCGCCAACGGCGATATGGTCGGGCACACAGGCATTTACGATGCGATATATAAAGCGGTGAAGGCGGTGGACGAGTGCGTGCACGCCGTGGTGGACGCCGCCTGCGGGAACGGCTACGAGGTGGTTATCATAGCCGACCACGGGAACGCCGACAACGCCGTCAATCCGGACGGCTCGGCCAACACGGCTCACTCCCTGAACCCGGTGCCTATAATCGTCGTGTCCGACAGGGTAAAGCAGGTCCACAGCGGCGTCCTTGCCGACGTGGCCCCCACCGTCCTGAAACTTATGGGTCTCGACCAGCCGGCCGAAATGACCGGCACCCCGCTGGTGGAGCTGTAAGCGACCCGGCTGCCCGAGGCGCGGCAATCCGATACCATAAAAAAGAGAGGCATCCCCTTAATCCTGACGGGACCTGACGGGGATGCCTCTCTTTCTGAAACGGGCCGACCTTAACTATACCGGCGGCGGCCCGTGGTATGTCTACACGTACAACACGTAGTTTCGCAGGTAGTTTATCAGCGCGATAAAGGCCATAAAAGATGCCACGAGGATGGTAACCACGAAGGCCAGAATCAGCGCTCCTATGGTTTCGCTGTGGTCGTAACTGGTCTCTTTCGAACCGTCCGTATATTTGGTAACGGTCTTGTAGGTTTTTGCGGTAGCCACGGCACCGAAAACGCCGCCCAGCAGGGCCGAGATAAAGCTCGATTTACCCTCTTTGCCTTTCAACATCCTTTTGTTGATGATAAATCCGGGTGTTAGGCTGGCCATAATGTAGATAAGGCAGCTCGCAATCAGCCAGGCGAAAAAGCCCCACATACTGCCGAATATACCCACCAGCAGCACCAGTATCACCACGATTACGATAAGCCGCTTCGAACCGTTGAACTCCCGCTTGTTGGCGATGTTTATTACGCGGGCCGTGTCGTTGATTTCGAACACCATTTCGTCCGTGGTGGGGGCAATTTCGATAGCCTGCCGCAATTTCTCCTCGGCCTGCGTTACCTGCTTCTGCTTCAGCGGGGCGCGCATCTCCTCGCCCGTCTCCTCGTCCTCGCCGATGGGCGACCATTCGGCCATTATGGAGCGCATCAGTTCCGCGACCTCCTCATTCTCCGCGTCGGCAGAGGTTTCGCTCCTGCCCGCTTCGAGGCGCTTGGCTTTGAACTCTTCGACCGTAAAGTCTTCCCTGTGTTTCTTCTTGAGCAGTATGTACAGCATGTGCACGATAGTCCCCACGATTACGGCAAGGACAAGGATTTCAAGAATTAATTGACCGGTGTCATTCATGATGTAAATTGGATTTTGGGATTAATATTAAGGTTAAAGAGCAGATGTAGTGGCATTTGCTTTTTATCGGATTAACAGTGTCGGGATAAACGGGGGTTAAAATATTGGGCGCAATATAACATTTTTTCCGGGATTAATGAAATTCCCGTACACTGCCGGTTACAATATTGAACTAGTATGGTTCGGTTCGGAAGGGTATTTTATATAAACCGTCGCCCTGAGGAACGTAATGACGAAACCGTCCGTTTAGACATTGATGAGAGATAGATTC
>JAJBVT010000030.1 GCA_020859685.1 Rikenellaceae bacterium | reverse complement strand
CGCCGGGAACGTAACCGCTCAAAAGATAATAATAACGTCTGCTTTGCAGACGTGCGGGGCGGGGTGGCGGGCCGCTAAAAATATGTAGTGTAAAATTGTGAATAAATACCAAAAATTAATACCCACAAATTTTTTCCGTTGTTGTGCAGGACACCTTAACACCTAAAACGCGTCACTTAAAACCTTGCGTTTATTTCCGGGGCAAATCCGTGTGTACGCCAATACCGAAAAGTTTTACCGCCCGGCATCCCAACTATTGCCTGCCGACCACGAATACGGACCGGACCACATCGAGTGTCAGGTTCAACCGGGAAAAGGTTTCTCCCGTCCGGTCCGTGATATATTCCGTATCCACCGGTACAATCCGGCCAGTATGCGGGTCCCATATTTCGGCATCCCGCAGCCTGCCGCGCAGGGTAACCTGCGTGTTCTGCACCCGGTCCGTAGTATTGCAGAAATAGTAGATATCCCGGCCGTCCTTCTGCTTATGGGTATAATTCAGGCAACCAGTTTCATAGGGTGTTATCCCGGTCTCGTCGAATGAGACATCGGCCGTGAGGCCCATCTCATCCAGTACAGCGGCAAGGGTCTGCTTGTCGGCATCGGGCAGGAAACAGAATATACCGCCGTTGTCGTTTTCAACACTGGTCCGGCCGGTCGGGTAACCGCCGAATATATCCGAAACGATTGCCCGTACCTCTCCGTCCCGGCCGAACTCGGCCGAACCTACGGGCAGGTTCACCGTGGCGATTACCTTGCCGCCCCCGTCGTAGTAGGCCTTGACGGCGCGCAGGGATTCGGCCGAAAGCACGTTCCCGCCCGGCATTATAAGCATCCGGTACTCCTGGCGGTTTACCTCGTTATCGAGCACCAGCCTGTCGCCTTCGGGGCGCACCTTACCTCCGGCCAAATCTTCCGGGTGGACGTATGTGAAATCCCGGCGAAGTCGGTCGGTCAGAATCCCGCTCAATTGGTAGTTGTTGATATTGTCGGGCAGCCACTCGCCCACGAACAGGCCCGAGGTGGCGTCGCGGTATATCCAGCTCTCGGCCTGCAAAGCCTGTATCGGCCATAGCAGACCCACGTCCACCACACGGCGGCCATCCTGAAGCATAAGGCACGACCGGGATGTGAAATCGCTGTAATTCTTCACAGCCTCTCCCCAGTACGGGTTCTCCCACGAAATCAGCGGCGGTATGCGGATATTGTCCGGATGGGTGTCGTACCATAGTCCGTAGGGGACTATGAAATTCACCCCGCGCGCCATCGCTTCCATCGCAACGCGGTACAGCTCGAGCGAATCCATATCCTCCTGAAACGCACCGTTGAGTTCTGCGCCCACGACTCCCTTGTCTCCGATATCGGCCGCCGAGGTTATCTGTTTGTAGCCGTCGCGGCCGTGGCCGTAATGGAATATCACATCGAGGAGGGGTATCTGCGGGTGGCGGTAGAATTTCAGCACGTCTCCCGATGCCACGACGGTGTTCTGACCGTAATTCGAGGGCGGATGCCCCATGCTTTTAAGGCCGCGCCGGGCGCTCCACTCGGCGACCGTCTTAACATATCCTTCGGCCAGCAGTTCGGCCCGCGCGTTATGGAACGCTACGCGCGCCGCCTCCGTCCCGGAACCTATATCGTAAAACAGCGCGGGATAGTAGAGGGCCGGGTTCCTTCCGGTATTGCGCTCGAACAGGTCGGAGATGGCGCGGTTCCAGGTCTGTTCCATATAGATAAACCCCACATCGTCGAAGAAGGTTTTTGTAATTACGTTCCCGAAATATTTACCGAACCTTCGGTCGTATTCGGCATAGGTCATCTCCATCAGTTTATCCACGGCAACCGGGTCCATATAGTCAACAAGGTGGCCGTGCGGGGGACCTACATCGTGCTCGAGATAGAAGGCCATAATCTTCCACTCACCGGCCGGGGCCTTCCAGAGCAGGCGGTCGACAGCCAGAAAGTCCTGAAGGTCGATGACCTCCAGAGTGGCCGTATTCATGGCCGAAAGGGCCAGCCAGTGCAGTTTGTCGCCGCGGTCGAACTCCCGGACAATCTCGCGGCCCCCGGCCACGGTGAACTCGTCCTTCACCAGATATTTACGGCAGTAGTCCGGATATTCGGCGAGCAGGCGGCCCCCGGCCGAACCCGACGGGAAGTCGATATCGTCATAGAGCACTATCTGCGTCCCCTGCCCTTCCGATACTTCGAGCATGTAGGCGTACATATCGAAATAGTCTTCGCTGAGATACTCAGGCGTCATTCCGGGACAGAGGTGTCCGTCGAACCAGTGCGGGAGGGGGCTGACGGGCAGTACGGTCATCCCGCCATAGCCCGATTTTTCCTTCGCCTCGGTTATCTGCCTGCGGATTTCCTCACGGGTAAGTTCGCCGTTGAGGTGCCAGAAAGGCATGGGCCGGTACGCTGCGGGCGGGTCGGCGAACGCTTCACGCAGGGCGTCGCCCTGCCCGCAACCCGTAACTGCGGCGACGGCCGTGACGGCTAAAAGTATATTCTTCATAATGTGAGATGTTTGCGGTCAAAATTCGGATATCGCTTCACGGCCTTCCATCCATGCAAGCATGTTAAGCACGAGGTAATTCCAGTTCTGGAACCCTTGTTGAGTATCGGTTCGCCGTTGTCGGGCTGGTAGTATTCGTGAAGTTCGCCCGTCCGTTCTATATCGCGGCCGAAGAGGACGATGGTTTTGGCGGCCAGTTCGCGGGCCTCCTCTTCGAAGCCGTAATCCCGGACCCCCTTCCAGGTCATATAGTTGGAGATACCCCATATCGGTCCGAGCCACGAGGAGGGATTGCCGCTGGCCTTCACGTTATACATTTTCTCCAGTTTCGAGAGAGTCCTTACCCCGTACGGGGAGTTGAACGTCCGGTCGTCCAGCAGCCGCCCGCGCACCATCCGTTCGGCCTGTTCCGGCGTTGCGATACCGCTCCACAGGGCCATGAATCCCGACCAGACGTCGATACGCTGTATCAGGCACTCCCAGTGGCGCTGGGCGCCCTGGTGGTAGTGCCAGCGGTCGTTTACCACCGGGGTAAGGTTCAGGTCGACGTTGTAATAAAAGCCGTCGCGCTCGTCCCAGCAGTGTTCGCGAACGGCCTGCCCGAGCGCTTCGGCCCACGCGTTGTAATCGGCCAGAATCTCGTTAAGGCCGAGACATCCGGCAAGGTAGGACATGGCAAGCAGCTCTTTATACATCATACAATTTAGGTAGATAGAACCGGAACTGCGGGCCGGGCGGTAGAACGTTCCGGGGTCGTTGTCCACACCTATCATTACGTCGTTTATCCAGAAGTAGAGACCGGTAGGGCGATGGAACTGCCGGGTACGGTAGCCGTTCATAAAATACTGCATTTTGGCGAAATCCTCCCTGAGCCACTCCGCATCGCCGCCGTCCATCCGTACCAGAAACGCTGCGTGTTGCGTAAGGCAGGGTTTGTGGGTGTTCTCCTCGTAGGCGTTCAGCGGCCGCAGCGCGTCGAACTCATTGTCGCGGGCTATGATTATGGGTATCCATCCCATACCGTTGCAGTAAGCCAGCGAATTGAGGATACAACCCCGCTCGTATTTCATCACCTCCTCCTGCTCAGCCGGGATGCCCCGGTCGTGGAGTATCTGCCGAAGGGCGATATTGGAGAGCCACGAATCCCAGTCCCATAGGCAGTCGGCATAGGCCTCGCTGCCCGCTGTCAGGAACGGGTACGGCAATACCCCGCCCGCCTCGCGGTACATCATCCTGAAATCACGGCCCAGATTCTCTTTGAGAAGCCCGGCGTAACGGGTGTAATCTTCTGCCTGCCCGCTCGCGTGGAGGCATCCGGCCAAAAGTAGAAGTATACAGGTCAATTTGTTTACAGTTCTCATCGGTATTTATGATTAAATGTTTTTCGGTCCGGTAGCCCGGTAACCCGATTTTTGGAACGGGGTGACCACTCTCGAATATATTCCGGCTATCAGTCATAATATCACCGAAGTTCATTGTTCAGTCCAGCCGGAAGTCGGCAATCCCGGTATTGCCGGAAGCGATTATGCCGCTGCATACGGAACCCGCATGGACGGTCGCGGGGAAGGGCCAGTTATACCGGTTGCCGCTTATCCGGACGTTCCGGCATCCGTCGAAGATAAACGCCGGACCAGCCGGGTCCGCAAGCGGATATACCGTACTGGCATTCACGGTATTGTTGCGGAACGTTATATTTTCGGCCGAGCGCGCCTCCACAAGAACCCTGCTGAACGAGTTGATGGTATTATCCTCGAAAGTAATATTACGGTGGTAAAACCATGACGGGTCGGAAGGGTCTCCGACCTCGGGGATGATACAGAGCACCGGGGCGTTACCCGTCACCAGGCCCTGAGCCTCGAACAGATTACCGCGTACCGTGAGGTCGCCGACATGGCCCGACTCGAACCAGTAATTAGCGTCGCCGGAGAGCATAATTCCCGCGTAGGTGCATTCGAGGAATCGGTTATCTTCTACCAACACCTTTCCGGCGGTAGATATGAGAATACCGCGCGCCCGGTTCCGGCGCACTTCGCAGTTACGTATTACCACGTCGGGCTGTCGCGTCAGGTTCTCGGCCACGGAACCGGGCCGGACCGCATCGCCTATTTCCTCGCGGAAGGTCACTTCGAAGGCATGAGCGTTCACCGCCTCAATCCGGTCGACCGTCAGCGTCCGGTAGGGCCTTAGAGTGACCGCATCCGTTAAGGCCACCTGTTCGCCCGGGCGGGCAAAACGGAAACCCTGATGCTGCGAGTGACCGAGGGTCATCACAAGGCTGTTCGGGCCGGTGGTCCGTGCGACCTCGGCGTAGACGTTATGGATATTGGTGCCGTCGTCCAGCATATTTTCGAACGTGCAGTCCTCCAATTGGATATTGCCCGTGCAGCCCACGAAATGGGTGGCGTCGGCGGTCGCCGTAACTATGCGCTCCGACCCTTCCGGCAGGAGAACGTTATAGTTGCGCAGGACCAGGTCCTCGGAACTCTCGGCCACCAGCACCATACCGGCGGCATGATGCACCGTGACGTTCTCAACCAGCACCTTACTGCAGTCCGCTACGTGTATAGCCGGGGAGAGCCGGTTGGGCGACTTCAACCCTATGGAGACCAAAATCCACCCCTGCCGCGGCAACTCCCCGCAGGCGTCCGTCAACCGCACCGTACCATCGCCGAGGTCGGTCGCCACGGCGGGCCGGTCGAGCCCGAAATTCCACTCCGTCACCCGGGTAGTCAGTTCGTCGCAATAGGCCGGGGCTTTGGTAACGGGGTCGTACCAGATATTCCAGTAGAGGTCCTGATACCAAACCACGTCCTTCTGCATGGGCGGCGCCATAAAATACCAGTTGTCGGTCGTGGCTCTCCGCTTGTTGGAATAGACCAACCGCTCGCCCTGTATCTCCCAATTGCACTGGCCGAGTATCTCCATGTCGAAGGAGTTAGCCGCTTGGTCCACCCGCGCCACCCGGCCCTGCAGATAGAAAGGCGTGGCCCAGTCGACCGAGAAGTTGCGAAGCCGGAGGTTCCGGCACCCTTCCGCCTCGAACGGCACCATATGGTCGTGGCACACGAACAGCGAACCTCCGCCGTCCACCTCGAAATCCTCCAACCCATCGAGCAGGAAAACAACCCGTTTCATTCCGTCGTCGTTGTTTGCGACGTGGCAATACTTTTCCTCGGCCTCGTCAGGGTACAGATCGTATGTACCCTGTGGTATAAGGAGTTTAGACGCGCCCGTCTCTCGGCAAACCGCAAGCGCCCGGCGTATGGCCGGGGTGTTGTCCGCGCCTTCGCGCAGCCCGTAATCGGCCGCATTCACCACCGGGCCGCCCGCGTAGCTGAGCGTGCAACAGCATATCAAAGCCGATATTATTACGGCCGTATTAATTACTCTCTTCATCTGTGTTCCGGGTATAAGAATAGCATACGACCGCCTTATGGCGGAAGCTATACAGCTGTTTAATTACCGTTGATTTATATTCCTTTCATTATACGGTAGACCTCGTTGGCGGCGTGCGCCATCGACCCTTCCCTGCTTTCGTCCACTTCGTCCCCGGTCTCTTCCGGGCGGCCGGTCCAGCTCGTCACCCTGATTTGCATGCCCTCCTCATAAATTCCGCTGCCGACGAGGAACTGCATTATGGCCTTGACGGTGTTCTCGTAGCAGATGTTTTTGTTGCCGGACACTCCGTCACGGACCGAGAGGGTATTACCGTCGTAGTAGAGCTCCTGATACTCGCCGAGCGAGGGACTCGCCTCTACAATGTTAATCCCCATTTGTATACCGCGCGCCTTTAGTTCGGTTTTGTGGCGCAGCAGTACCTCCGTCAGGTACGGGACACTGTAAATCCAGTCCACGTCGAACAGAACGGTGGAGGGTTTGAAACCTGCGGCATCGAGCTCGTCGATGAGCATATTGCAGTATTCCACCGAGTTGTACTGTGGATAAGTCAACGCCATCCTACCGAAGTTACCCGGGTCTTTAAGGTAATCGGGGTAGAGCGAATTCACTACGTCGATTCCGTTCTCGTCCCTCCATTCCCAGGCGGCTATAACGTTCCAGTGGATACCGATTTCCGGCATCCTGTCTCCCCATTTGGTCTTTGCCACGCGTAGGAAATCCACGTAATCCTGCCTCAGCCTGTCCAACAGTTCATTGAACTCCATGCCGAAATAGAAACAGAAATTATTTCGCCTTGCCGCATTCTTCCTCTCCTGCCATGTTCCTTCGGTGTAGGCGAGTTTTTCCGCATCGAATTCCGGGCAAAGGTTGGGCATCCGTTCGTCGAAAAGTATCTGGTCCGGAACAACGTCCTCCCGGTCGCTGCTGTAAAACCAACCCTTACCGTCCGGGTCCGGCCTGTCGGTGGGATTGGATATCTGAAATATCCTCTGGAATATATTGTCGGTACCGCCCACCGCCTTACCGTTAAGTTCGGCCTCACCCAGATCGGTTCCGTACAGGCATTGGGTAAATCCCGGCAATTCGACTGATAACCTCAACCCTTCATTTTTAAGCAGGGGTATGACTCCCGTTTCGGTAGACATATATCCAATTTCAGCGGCAAATACCGAAAAATAGCCGTCGGTCTCTTTCAGACGCGATATCAGCTCCGGCCATAAACCGGCATTCCCGAAACTCTCGTCTACGTGGCCATTGATAAGCCTCCCTTCAGGCTGGTACCAAACGTTGGCGGCAAGCTGGTTGGGTGCGAAGGAGAAGGTGCCCGGCGCCGGAGTTTCGACTGGCCCGGGCTCCGGACCCGGTCCCGGTTCCCCTCCGGGATCGGTATCCGGGTCGCTCTTGCATCCGGAGGTGAACAGTAGTACAGCCGCGAAAAAAACCGGTAAAATCTTTATTTTTTTCATTACATTTTGCTTTTATGTAACCGGGAAGCGGCCCGAAAGCCGCCGCCCGGGAAAAAGGGTGTTATTCGCCGCCCTCCGCGGGACCGGGAACGCTCCGGAAATTCATGCCGGTGTCGGTGACCATGCAGCCGAGGTTTTCGTCGTAATATAGCCCTTCGAAACGTATCCGCGCGGTGGGGTCGTTGGCGTTCGCCCGGCGTTTGAATATGAACGTCATATCCTCCATGGTGTTTACCATCTCTTCCGGTTCGGTCAGTTTCACGACCAGATATTTCTCGCCCGGGTCCACACCGTCGTTGGAAACAAATTCGCGGTACTGTTCCGGTGTCGCAAGGTCCGCTTCTGTAATATTCCCGTAATCCGCCGCGATATAGAGGAGAAATTCGGCGTTCACCCCGAATGCCCTCGCCCACGGGTCGTCATTTCCGACCTCGGGATCCAAGCCTTCCGCTATGACGTCGTAATCGGACATGTCGACAGAGAGGGAGTTCATCGTTATGTAGGCGCTCAGATAGCCGTTACCCTGTGCGTAATACCAGAGGTTTTCTTCGGTCTCTTCACCCGGATTGGCCGGATTGAGGTTCACGAAGTTTGTAATCCGGAAGGTGTAGTATGCAGCTTCCGGGGTAGAGTGCGATGTCAGAATAGGCACCTGCTGCTCCACCGGTAGGCGGTAGGCCTCCTCCGGATAGATGCTCATAGCCTTCAGGTGATTATCCGTCGCGTAACCGCCGCTCATATCGGCCACCCAGGGAAAGAATATCCATCCTTCGATATCTTTCGGATTGCCGCTTTCGGGAACATGGTCCCTGCGGAGCAGATATTTTCGCCCGCCTTCGAGCTGGAGTGTCTGCACGAGATTGCTCTCGTTGCCCGAAGTATAAAGTCGGGTGCCTTTCAGGTATCCGGAGCTGTTGGCATCCACCGGGCGGATGGTGTAGAAGTATATGCCGCGCCCCACTCCCTCGGCCGCCGTCAGGGCCGATGTGCTGCCTATGCCTTCTATCTTGATTCTGGCACCCGAACCTCCGGTTTTGGTGGTAAATTTCACCAGATCCTTCTGGTCCTGTCGTATCGATATAACTTCCCCGTCCTCGATTAGGACACCCTCGGCAAAGAGGTCACCGTCGAACTGAACACCGTCCTTGACTGCGGCGTAGTCGCCTTTGAGAAGGGTAATCTCATTTGCCGAGACATCTATGGCCGGGAAGTTTTCCACGGGAAGGGCGATGGTCTTATTGGTGAACTGCAAACTCTCCTCTTCGACCACCTCGGTCGGCGGGTCGGGGTCGGTAGGGTCTATCGGGTCGGTAGGTCCGTCTTCCTTATCGCTCGAACAGCTGTACATAAACAGGCATGCAAGCGCGGTAGCCAACGTTAAAAAGGTCTTTTTCATCTCGTTCGGTTTTTTGAGTTAATAGTCAGGTTTATGGTTTACCAGCCCGGGTTCTGCCAGTCGGTTCCGGTATACATCTTCATTTTGCTCACCTCCTCCACCAGCAGGGGCATCATCAGATATTGCGGGCCGTAATTCTCCCTCTCCCCCACGACGAACCTCCGGTATTCGTAAGAGTACCCGTCGTCGGGCACAGTGTGGCGCCAGGTGTCCACACCCGTAACCGTGCGGTCCGTCTTGTCGAGTATCTTCCAGCGGCGAACGTCGTAGAACCGGTGCTGCTCGAAGGCGAGTTCTACCCGCCGTTCGTTGCGGTACCTTGCCCGGAACCCATCCTGCGGCATTCCCGCCGGTAAGCCGGGCATTCCCGCGCGGTCGCGTACGGCATTCACCGCAGCGAGGGCAGTGCGGACGCTGCCCGTCACGTCGGGCACCGCCGTTCCGGGGCCGTAGGCCTCGTTGGCCGCCTCGGCGAAGTTGAGATAGAGTTCCCCCAGCCGGAATATCTTCATATAGCCGTCGGCGACGTTCCCGGCGGTCGAGAGGTTGTGGTGAAATTTGCGGAGGTAATAACCCGTGCGGGTATACCTCTGGTCTGTCGGAGAAACCCGGCAGTCGCCGCCGTCATAAATCTGGAGCGCCGATTCCGGTTCCTCCAGATTTAAGAGGGAGCCGTTGAAGAATACAGAGGCCGTAAGGCGCGGGTCCCTTCCTGCGTAGGGGTCGGATTCGTCGTACCCCGAGGCCGGATTTATTCTCGGCACTATACCGTCGTAAACCACGCATCCGTCCGCGTCGAGCACGAACGGGTGTTCGCCGTTCTCCATCTCGTAGGCGTCCACCATCTCCTGAGTTGGGCAGGCTCCGGCGCGGATTGTCGCCGGATTAACCGGAAGGCCGCTTTCGTTCCATACGTTCAACTGGGTTTTGCATTCATAGATTGTCTCCTTGTCTCGTTGCCGCTCTACATCCATCTTGGAAAAGAAATAGGACTGGTAAGCGCCCGTGGAACTTCCGAGCGACCCGGCGTCGGGTGCACTGCGGAACAGTTGGTAGTCATTCTCCAAACACCGGTTCAGCGCGTCGCCCGTTATCCGGGCGGCCCATCTCCATTTTTCGAGGGGGTCGGCCGCGTCGTTCCAGAGCGGGCTTGCGGCATAAAGGGCAGCCTGCGATTGGATGGCGTATACCACCGCCCGCGACATCATGCCGTAATCGGTCTGCATTTGGCTGCCTATCCTCCACGGCAGGCCGTAGGCGACCGCGGTCTCACAATCTTCTATAATCGCGTCGACACATTCCGAAAACGAGGCCCTTTCGACCTTCGAAAAATCGGCCCCCTCCTCCATCGGCCCGGTGATTATCGGTGCGGGACCGTACCGTTTTATAATCTGCAACATATAGAAGGCCCTGAGGGCATGTACCTGCGCTTTCCAGAGGTTGGCCTCGCTCTGCATGATGCGGTCGCCATCGAGGAACGGAGCGGTCTCTATCCTGTCCAGAAATATATTGCAAGTCCTGATACCCTGATAGTATAGAGTCCAGTAGTCCGGCATCGGGAAGGCCGCTGCCGTGCCGTTGCCCTGATACCAGTTGCTCACCTCGCCCGGCATAACGTCGCGCGTATCCTGCGCCTCGTCGCAGAAAGAAGCCAGCAGGCTACCCCCGTATCCGAAGGCGTAGTCCTTTATATAGTCACCGCCCGGCATGTAGGAGTAGCACTTATTCACGTAGGCCATCGTAAGGTCGAAGTCGCCGAAAATATCGTCGAGCGAATAGCGTCCGTCCTCGGGCATATCCAGAACATCGCCGCACGAGCAGATCGCCGCACACGCCGCAAGGGTTATCGTAAGTTTATTAAATAGGTTCATGGCCGCCTGTTAAAAGGTTAATTTGACACCGATATTGAATACGCGGTAGACCTGAAAGATATCGAGGGCCGATATCTCAGGGTCGATGGCTTTCGTCCGCATATTGTCCCACGTAAAGAGATTCTGCGCGTTGAGCAGCACTTTTATTTCCCCGGCGTTCACCAGCCTTAGCACTCCGGCGGGCAGCGAGTAGGACAACTCTACGTTACGCAGGCGCAGGTAAGCGGTGTTCATAATGAAAAAATCGTTGGGCTGCTGGTTGACCGATGCCTGCTGAGAGAGGGCCGGGTAGGTTATCCTGTCCCCTGCCGCGGCCCGTTCGGCCGTCCATGCGTTACGGTGGATATCGGAATATATCCCGCCCATAACGGTCTCATTGATACCTATGGCATTCTGGTACTGCCGGGACGACTGGCCTGTACCCTGCAATAGGGCACTCAGTTCGAATCCCTTGTAACGCACCCCTAAGTTGACACCGTAGGTAATGCGCGGAACGGAGGAGAAACCGACGGGGGCGATATCCTTCTCGTCGATAATTTCCCGTCCGTCGGCAGTCTTGTCCCCGTTCAGGTTTTTGTAGATAAAATCTCCCAGCCGGGGGGTGCCGAAGGTGTAGTGGTAACGGTCAAGCTCCTGCTGGGTAGTGAAATAGCCGCTGCCGTTGCTCCTGTCTATACGGTAAGCGAAGTTCTGGCCGTATGAGTAACCTTCGGAGCGGTAACGGTGGGTGTAGTCCTCGCCCAGCGGGGTCTCTTTCATATCGATTATCGTATTTTTGGCATACATAAAATTGGCGGAACCGTATACGTCCACGTCGCTGTTCACCTGCTTGAGGTATCCCAACGACGCTTCGAACCCGCGGTTTCTCATCTCACCCGCGTTGTAAAGCGACGTTATGGCTTCCGATATACCAGTGAATGCCGGTAGTTCGCCTATATTGCTCACCAGCATATTGTCGGTACGGGAGCGGAAATAATCGAACGAGAAGGTGAATTCCCGTGCTATCGTAATATCCGCCCCGTAGTTCTGACTGAATATCTTTTCCGGCCCGATATCCGGATTTCCCCGCAGGTATTCCGTTATCATGTAGTTCATACTCTGCACGTAGAGGCTTCCTCCGAACACATAATTATCGGAATACATAAAGCGGCCGTAGCCCATCTGGTCGTTGGCCGCGATACCGGCCGAGGCGCGCAATTTCAAAGACGTAATCCAGCCGATACCCGACAGGAACGCCTCGTCGGATACGATCCATGCGGCCGATAAAGCCGGGGTCGAGGTAAACCGGTTGCCCCGGGCATACTGGTCGGAACCCGAATAACCTGCATCCGCTTTGAGGAAGTAGCGGTTACGGAATCCCCACTGTGCCGATGCTCCGGAGCTTATTTTTTTATAAGGAAAGCCGTAAATACCCTCGTCACGGGGCAGGACATGGTTCTGGAAGTAGCCGTATGCCATCACCTTGAGGCTGTGCCCGCCGAACGACCGCCGGTACCCGAGTTCGCCCGTGGCGTGCATGCGGTAATAGAACCGCGCCTCGCGCGACCGGTATTCGAGCGGCTGGTCCGTCCATGTTCCCTCGCCTATCCTGTCGAACCCGAGAGTGTTCGGGTCGTTGTTCCGGACCCACCGTTCGTAGTCGGCTACTACGGGGGTCTGGCCGGAGGAGTTGGTTTCGTATGCGAAACGGCCCTCCAGCGTCAGCCCTTCGGTGAGGAAGCCCATATCGAGTTTCAGGCCCGACTGGGCCATCACGTTCGTGCCGGTGTATTTGGCGTATCCGCCGCGGTTGAGCATCCCGTAGGCGGGGTTATCGACATACTCGTTGGTTATTATCTTCCCGCCCGTGAACTTCCCGGGGTCGTCCGCATCGTAAACTATCGGGGTATACGGCCCGTAGAGTGTTGGCGGAAGATAGAAAAGGCTGCTGTATACGGTAGTATTGGGAAACCTGACGTTGTTCTCCTTCGTGATATTCCCGCTGATTCGCAGGAACCCCTCGAGGCGGTCGTTGATACGAAAATCGAGGTTTGTGCGGAAATTCACCCGGTAATTGGTACCGGCTTTCGGTTCGTAGGGCATATCGTCCATGCCGAAAGTTGCCTGGTCGTTCCTGAACTGGCCGCCCTGGTGCAGGAAGTTGATATTCGAGTACATCCGTATTTTATCGTTACCCGCGGTGGTACTTATTCCGGCCCTCTGCATCAGCGCCCATTTACGGAACATCATACCGTAGAAGTCGGTATTGGGATAGAGTTCCCGGTTGGAGCCGTCTCGGAAAGCGTCTATCTGCGCCTGAGTGTAGGGTGCGGAGCCTCTGCCCCCGTCGTTGGCCCATGCCTGATTCTGCATAGCGGCATACTCCCACGAGTTTATAAATACCGGGCGCGAGGACATCTGCTGGAACGACTCATCGAATGTGACCGTAACCTGAAGACTCTCGCTGGCGCCCCGGCGGGTGGTAATAACCACCACTCCCCTGCTGCCGTCGATGCCGTATATGGCCGTGAGCGAAGCGTCTTTGAGCACGCTTACCGACTCGATTTCCTGCGGAGTAATATACCTTATCACCTCCTCGGAACAGATTACCCCGTCGAGGAGGTAAAGGGGCGTCCGGCCGTTGACGGTCGATATGCCGCGAATATAATTATAGACGACGCTCTTGGTGGGCTGACCGTCTTCTTCCATAGTTATAAGGCCGGAAAGCCTTCCGGGCAGGGTCTGGAACAGGTCGGGGACGGGCGATTTTTCAAGTTCGCCGCCCGTTACGGTGCTCACCGCACCGCCCACCTCACGGGCGGGCCGGGAATAGTAACCCAGCGGTACCTCTTCCCCGGCGGTACGGTCCTGCCCGTACCCCGTACCGGGTAGAACCAGCGGGACGGCCAACAGCATCACACAACTGTAAACCTTTTGTCTTATATCGATTTTCATGGTCTTGTAGGTTTTTGGTGATTTACCATCCGGGGTTCTGCCAGGGTCGGCCGGTTATCACTTCGAGCCTCGTGGCTTCGGCCAGCGGGATAGGCTGGAGCAGGTACCGGCTCCGGTAGTTATCCCGGGGCAGTTCGCGCACCGGTTCTCTGGTAAAACTGTGAGAGGTGTGGTCGCCCCCGGGCGAAGTATCCCTGATTACCATTTTGGTAAGCCACTTATCGGTCTCCGCGAGGTCCTTATCTTCTCCCTTAGGCAACCATCGGCGGACGTCGAAATAGCGCGACTCCTCGAAACCCAGCTCAACCCTGCGCTCCTGCCGCACCGAGCGGCGGACATGGTCCGCATTGTTGGACGAGGCGAGTTCGGGCATGGCGGAGCGGCGGCGTATCTCGTTAACCAGTTGGATAGCCTCGGCCGTCTGCCCGGCCTCCACCGCCAGCTCTGCCACGTTGAGAACCATTTCGCCGAACCGGAACAACTTCCATCCGGGTGAAAAACGGTTCAGGTCGTGGGTGCCTTCGGTGGGATGCAAAAACTTCTGGGAATAATATCCCGTACGGGTGAAGGTGCGCGAACCGTCCGAATTGCCGTCCCGCAGGCCGTTCACCGGATCGTCCACATCGGTCCACAACGTAATCCAGCTTTTACTGTCCTCTATGAAGCGTCTTGACCCGTGGTAATGGATTGTGGCGTAAAACCGGGGGTCCCGGTTGCGGTACGGGTCGTTCTCGTCATAGAGGGTGAGGGCCGGGGGGTTGTAGTTGGGCAGCAGATGGGTCGGTTCGCCGGTATCGTTGTACGGCTTCTCCGGGTTTAACAGCGGAAATGCCACCGTCCCGTCGGTAACCTCGAAAGCGTCCACATATTCCTGTGTCGGGCACGGACCGCACTTGTAGGTACTTACGAAAGAGGCTATATGCCACATATACTCCTGGTGGACCTGGTGCTGCCATATAGTCTCCTTGTCCACCGGGTTCGACGAGTAGTCGGCCCAGTTGCTGAAATAGTATTTATTGGCCCCTATCGCCCGTATCATCTCCTCTTTCTTCGGTCCGGTCACCACGCCCTGATAAGGGTCGGTATAAACCTCGTCGGCTATGAACGTATTGTTACTGTTAAACAGTTCGTATCCGTTGTCGCGCAGGTTCTGTAATGACTGCCGACCAATCCGGTAAGCCTCCTCGGCCGTATAGGTCCCGTCATCGTACCTTTCGCTTACGGCATACAGGACCGCTTTGGTCTTCAGCACTTCGGCCACGGCCTTGGTAAGCCTCATTATCTCCCCTTCGGTGGTTATCCTCCACGGCAGGTTCGGGGATTCGAGGGCCGCGTTGCAGTCCGCTTCTATAAATCTGACTATCTCCCCGTAGACGGACTGTTCCAACTCCGCGAAATCCTGTTCGATAGAGTAAGAGGTCTCGGCCACCGGGAATGAGGCACCATACCATTTCAGCAGTTCGAAGTAGTAATAAGCCCGAAGGATGTGGGCCTCGGCCCGCCACCTGTCCCGGTCGCTCTCGCGGTTGACCTTCGCCTGATCGATTCTTTCGAGAAAAACGGAGCAGTTACGTATGGCTTCCCAGTAGTATTTCCAGTAGCTGCCCAGCCGTTTATTGGTGCCGGGCATATCTTCGTAGAGAGGGTCCGCCCCGGCCGACACATTACCGTTGTAGTACTGTACCACACGCAGTCCGGCACAGTCGTCCGCGTCCCACGCCTCGTCCGAGAGCACTGTCGGGACATTGGTGGTGAAATAGTAGTAGTATCCTTTGGCGGGCACAAAACTGTAACAGGTGTTCAGATATGCGGCGACCTTGTCGTTGTCTTCGAATATCCGGTCGAGCGATATCATACCGTCCGGCGCTACGTCCAGAATATCCGAACAACTGCCCATGATACCTGCCGTCGCTATGAGCGTTGCTATTACGGTGTGGAATTTTTTCATTTTGCGTCCGGTTAAAATGTTATATTGAGGCCGAAACTGTATAGCTTGGGTATCGGGTAGACCGTACCGAACAGGTTGTTACTGTCCGCGTACTGTTCCGGGTCGAGGGTTTTCATCGGCAGCCTGTCCCAGGTGAAGAGATTCTGACCGCTGACGTATATCCTCATGTTGCTGACGGCCGCCTTGCGGACCCATTTTTCGGGAAGAGTGAACCCGAGTTCGATATGCTTCAGGCGGACGAACGAGCGGTCCATCACGAAGAAGCTGTTCACATTATGGCTGACCGAATTGGAAGAGCGCAGTTTTGGATAGGTTATTTTCTGCCCTGCGGCGTACCGTTCGGGGGTCCACGCAGTCTTGTGGTAATCGAAGAACATTCCGCCGTAGATATATTCGTACACCCCCTCGTTCATATAGAAATTGCTCGTATTGGCAAGCCCCTGAAAGAATACCGAGAAGTCGAACCACTTGTATTCCGCCCCGAACGAGATGCCGTACGATATTTCGGGCATCATGGTATTGCCCAGAGGCACCTGGTCGCGCACGTCTATAATTCCGTCGCCGTTCTGGTCGACATAGATGAAATCCCCCAACTGGTACTGCCCGAAGTCGTAGGTAATCTGTTTGCCGTCGGGCGTTTTATAGTTGTCGATATCTGCCTGGGTGTTGAAATATCCGTTGCCGTTGCCGTAATCAATCTCGTAACCGAAGAAGGTACCCAGCGGCAGACCTGTCCTGCGGTAGCGGTAGGCATAATCCTCGCCGAGAAGGGGTTCGTCGGCGAACAGCACCTTATTACGGGTAAAGGAGAAGTTGCCGCGTGCCGATAGCGAAAGGTCGTCGTTAATATTCTTGGTGTAAGTAAGCTCCACTTCGAACCCGTAATTTTTCATCTCGCCCATATTCACCCGGGGAATGTTGGATATGGGCACACCCTGCAGTTCGGGAACCATCTCGCGTTGGATAAGTATATCGTTGCGTTTCTCGGTGAAGTAGTCGAACGTAAGGCCGATGCTGCGCAGAAGCTGCAGGTCCACCCCGTAATTATATTTCGAGGCCGTCTCCCAGGTAACACGCTGATTGCCCAGAAGGCCCTCGGAGATATAGTAGCCGTTGCTGAGACTACCTAAAAAGAACTCGCCGTAAGCGGCATTGGTACTGCCGTGTCGGTAATAGGTCTGGTCGAGGTAGAGGAACCGCGAGGCGCCCTGCTGGTCGTTGCCCACCTTGCCGTACGATGCCCTGAATTTCAGGCTGTTCACAACCGGCAGCAGCGGACGGAAAAACCGCTCGTTACTGGCTACCCAGCCGATGGAATAGGCCGGGAAGAAACCGAACCGCCGCTCGGGAGAGAACTGCTCGGAACCGTTGTATCCCATGTTGAATTCGGCAAGGTAACGGTCCGCATAGGAGTAGGTAACCCGGGCGCAGAACCCCAGTACGTTGTAGGGGATTTCGCCGCCGCTCGTCTCCCAATAGTCCCGTTGGGCCAGCAGCAGTCCGCCCACGCGGTGGTCGCCGAATACGTTGTCGTAATTCAGCGACGCCTGCAGATTGACCTGATAATAGTGCGACGTACCTTTTCTGGTGGTCATGCCGCCCTTGCCCATATTGGTCGAGAAGATCGGTCTGTCGTTGATAATGGTGGCCTGATACTGCTGCACCGACGAATGTGCGAACTGCATGGTGTTGGAATAGGCGTCCAGCGAGGCCACCCCTTTAAGACTGAGACCTTTGGTTATAAAACCCATATCGAGTTCCATCCCGTAGGAACCGTTGAAACTCATTCGGGTATCCATCTGGTAACCGCTTCGGTTCACCAGCTCGTAAGCGGTGTGGTCGAGGTTGTCGAACTTCACGACCTCGCCCGCCGGGTCGGTGGACCCTTCGTATTCTATCGTGAGCGGACCCATTTCGTAGGGCCGGGAGTACATGAGGCTGCGAAATATTTCGGACATCAGATTACCGCTATTCTCGCCGTAGGAGGATGAGCTCGGACCACCGATTTTTTCGAGATAAGAAGCAAGGTTAAGGTAAGCCTTCAGTCGACCGGATATTTTATAGTCAACGTTCCCGCGGAAGGTATAGCGGTTGAGTCTTACCTGCGGGTTGTAGTTCAGACCTTCCTCTATTTTGAACTGGCCTCCCTGGTAGATGTAACCCGTGTTGATAAAATACTGCATCCGGTCGGTCCCGCCGTTCATATTTACGTTGAGCCTTATCTGAGGGGCGAATTTGCGCATCATCTCGCCGTACCAGTAGTGGTTCGGGTACATATATTCCTCGAGAGGGGTCTTGTTATTATTGGTGTAGCGGGCTATGTACTCGTCGGTATAGGGTATGGGCTGCGATTCATTGATAGCCACCTGGTTCCGCAGGGCCATCCATTCCCACGATTCGAGTCTCTCCGGCGTTCGGGTGAAGGATTGCAGGGAGGATTCGAAATTTACCGACATCTGCATCTTTCCGACCTGCCCCCGTTTGGTGGTGATAATAATGGCACCGTTGGCGCCCCTCACACCGAACACGGCCGTGGCCGAAGCGTCTTTGAGGACCGAAACGGACTCCACCTCGTTCGGGTCGAGCATATCCATATTATCCCGCGGCACACCGTCGATGAGGATTATGGGGCTGGTGCCGTTGAGCGTGGCCATGCCGCGAAGGTAAATTCGTCCGTTGTCCGCTCCGGGCTGGCCGGAGGACTGGACGTTCATAAGCCCCGCTATCCTGCCCGAGAGCGCGTTACTCATATTGACCGATGAGCTTTTGCGCAGCTCCCGGTCGGTTATGGACGAAATGGAGCCGGTTACGGTCTCCTTGCGCTGGGTACCGTAGGCGACCACTACCACGGTTTCGACCTCCAGTTCACCTTTCAGTTCCACATCGTATCGGGTCCGGGCCGCGCTCACTTCTACATGCTGCGTCTGATAACCCACATACGAGATGCGGAGTCTCGCTCCCGCCGGTACCTCGAGCGAAAATCCGCCGTCCAGTCCGGTAAGTACCCCGGTAGAGGTACCCTCGACTATGACCGTGGCCCCGACAAGAGGCTCGCCGTCGGTATCCCGGACCGTACCGCCAATTCTTATCTTTTCGGGTTCCGC
The DNA here is from genome assembly GCA_020859685.1 of Rikenellaceae bacterium. GTDB lineage: Bacteria > Bacteroidota > Bacteroidia > Bacteroidales > Rikenellaceae > WRDF01. The sequence continues at coordinate 39,416 of JAJBVT010000030.1, read as the reverse complement.
CTGCCGTCCCGGTACGGTTTCGGCCCGCTTGAGGTAGACCTGGTTGCCCGAGACTGTGTATGTGGTCGTGGTATTTCGGAACAGGTCGTCCAGTACGGTTGTGAGCGACTGCCCCGAGGCGTCCATATTTACGGTTCGGTCGAGGTCTACGTCCGCATCGGAATAGAAGAAATAGACGTTTGCCCTCGCCTCTATAACCGACAGCAGTTCCCGAACGGTTTTACCGGTCTCCCTGACTGTAAGGGTCTGCGCCCCGGTCGCGGCGGGACGGAGCATCCCGGCAAGGAGAAGCAGCAGGCAAACCAGACTACCCGGATTACAGGACGTTCTGAATTGTAATAGTTTCTTCATAGGTTAGTAGTTTTCAGGGTTAGGGCCGGGAAGTGCCGGCCGCCTCGTCGGCCGTTAAGCGGCCGGATACGATTCAATTTCCATAAGCCGGTGGTTTAGGTAAGCATCTCATTATAGGTCGTTTTCGAATCTGATAAAACATTCGCTGTCGGCCAGCACGTACCTCATGGTGGTGATTTCGGAGAGTCCCTGCAGTAATTGTCCGAGTTCGTCCCGCAGGACGAGTTTACCCGAACAGGTTATCCCCGACCTGGCCCCGGGCATGTTCATACGTACGTTGTAATAGCGGGACAGGCGCGTGAGAATATTCTCGATGGGTTCGTTGGTAAAAATATAGATACCGTCCCGCCACGAAACGTATTTGTCGATATTTACCTCGCAGACAGAAGCGCGTCCCTCCTCCAGCAGGAACCTGTGGCCCGGCTCCAGGAGGGTCTCGCCCCCGGTCGGGATGGATACCCTCAGCGACCCGTCCACCAGCACCACATCCGAATACGGCTCGTCCCGGTAAACGGTTATATTGAACGATGTCCCCAGAACCGTGACGTTTATATCCTTTGTCCTGACGACGAACGGCCTGCCGTCGTCGTGAGCCACCTCGGCGAAGACCTCGCCCTCGACAAATATTTCACGGTTCGTGTCCCCGAAAAACGACGGGTATATCACCGTGGAGCCGGAGTTGAGCCAGAGCATGGTCCCGTCCGGCAGTTTGAGGTTGGCCCTGCGGGCATACGGTACACGCAGGCTCGACATGACCGGCTCGGCCGACCGTGTCACCTCCACAGCGGTGTCGTTCACCCGCACTGTTCCCCCGGAGCCGACCTCCACATTCACCTCGTGGCCATCGAGTTCCATGGTGGTCTCGCCCGAGACGAGTTCCACCTTTTCCGGTATCGCCCGGTTCCCGAGTATCGCCTCATAACGGCTCCACCCGGCATATTGTTCTCCCTCCCCGGCCGGTGTCCGGAGAACTGCAGCCACCAGCAGTCCGGCCAGCAGAGCGGCCGCAACCGACACGGGCCATACGAACCGCCGCCCGTTCCGGTGCGGGGACTTGCGCGCCCCGATGCTTCCGCTTATCCGGTGCCAGAGTCGGTCTATCCTCTCGTCCGGAACACCGGGTTTATTTCCGTTAATACGACGTATCATAGTGTATGCCGAGATAAATTCGGCGTGGTCTATCCTGTCCTCCTGTATAAGGGAGTTCCAGAACCGCTCGCTCTCGGGCGTGGGGTTGAGCATCGTGTCGATGAAGTAGTCGTCCGCGAGGAAATCCGACGCCTTGTATATCTTATAAATGTGCTTCATTTATTCTCTGTTTCAACTCGGGGTTCCCTGACCGGGTATGCCTCCCCTGATCTTTTTTATCGAACGGTGCAGCAGGTTTTTGACCGACTGGTAGTTTATATTCATCAGCAAGGCTATCTCGTCTATCGACAGCCCCTCTATGAAGCGGTGGTATAGAACCTCCTGTTGGTGGGCGTTCAACTCGGACATAACCTTCTTAACCATCCGGTCGGTCTCGAGCAGCGAGTCCTCGTACTCCATCAGGGTCTCCATATAGTTGCTGTCCGAGTAGAAATATGCCTGCCGGTCGGTAATCTCTGTCGATATCTGCTCTTTTTTCCGGAGGTAGAAAAGCCGGTTTTTGAATGCCACCATCAGGTAGACTTTGAGGTTCTGGATACCGGCCAGTTTTTCCCGGCGCTGGTACAGTTCCACGAACACGTCGTGAAGAGCGTCCTCTATGATTTCGACCTTGGCCCGGAGGAATATCCCGAACGCGTACAGCTCCCGGGCGAATACCCGGTAAATTTCCGCGAAGGCGCCGTCGTCCCCCGCAGCGAACCTGTCCCTGAGCAGCCGTATATCCTGCCTTTGCCGGTTGGATTTATCGTTTATCATTCGAGGTCGGTAGTTTTGTAAAGAGTAAGATAGCCCATAAGGATATACCGTCACGCTTACATATTAAGGAGTATCCGACCGTGACGGGGTACTCACCGGAGATTAAAATTCCCGGTACCGGCGGATTGTTTTTTACCGGTGTTGGATGTGCCGGAGCTTTACGGTGCCGGTGCGTGTAGGTTCGAAGATGAGTTTGACGGGTGGATTGCGAGGCCGGAGCAACCGGAAAATTCAGACCCGGGTTATCGGATTATGACCGGAGCAGGGCTGCCATTATGGTACCGACCCACAACCTATCGCCTTATATCAGGCATGCCACCGGCTTACTCGGTAGTCTTTAAAACCATAGCCGGAACCCTTTATGGGTTCCGGCTATGGCTGGTTACCCGCCTTTCGGTCACGAAGGCGGCATGGAAAGGATTACAGGGGGGTGGCGACCAGTTCTACCCCGACGGGAAGCGATATTTCGGAGCGTACCGTGCCGTCGGGCAGCCTTTGGTGACTTACGCTTATTATTCCGTGGGGAGTCGGGAAGGTGCCTTTCGCGTGGCCGAGTCGGCCGAGGTTGGGCTGTGTGGCAACCTTGGCGAATCCCGGCTCCAGTGGCAAGATACCGAGTACGTGGCGGCTCAGCCACGGAGTGGGTCCGCTGGCCCATCCGTGACACAGGCTGTGGCGCAGGCCGAGGTAACAATAGGCACCGCCGTCGGCATGGATATCGAACCGGTCGCCGGGAACGAATTCGTCTATCCTTCCCGCACCGGCTACCTGCGAGTAGTCCAGGTCTTCCCAGAAGGTGGTTGCTCCCAAATCGAGCATGGCTCCCCAGTAATCGGAAATTACGGAGAGGGCCTGGTCGTACATTCCGGCCCCGGCAAGGGCCTCGAGCATATAGTAGCCGTAAAACGTGGAGAAATTCGCCGCCCCGTCACGGGCTACCACACGAGCGGCTTCGGCGGGGTCGGAAAGACCTGCCAGAGCGAGCAGCGATGCCGCCTGTTTATTTTCAAGATGGTCCGGACGGTAATTCTCGAGAGCGGCGCAGTTCTTCCGGCACAGCGACTCCAGTTCCGTATCGCCCAGCCAGCCGGCCATTGCCGCAGCCCGTTCGAGGGCCATAAGGGTCAGGGCCTGCAATCCGGCATGTATCACCTCCGGTATCTCCGAAGTGGGCCAGTCGAGAAACCGCTCCCCGCCGCCCAGCATCTCCCGGCCGCCGTCGATATTCCCGACTACCTGCCGGACAAGGCCCCGGAGGTATTCGTGCTGTTCCCGTAGATAGCCGAGGTCGCCGCGGTAAAGGTACAGGTCACTGTGAAGTATTATCCACCATAGGGAATAGGAGCACATCCCGTTCATCCAGCCGGGCAGGGGCGTCTCGTCACGGGCCAGATCGAGACTCTTTCGCACCACCTCGTTTTCGCCGAACACCGTACTTATGCACATTACTTCCGGATGCATATCTCCGAGCCAGACAAGGCGGTCGCGCTTGACGCCGTCCCACAGAAACTCCTGCATATTGAGGTGGACGGTATAGGCTCCGGTCTGCCAGATACGGTCGAGCCGCTCGTCGTCCGACGCGAAAGAGCCGAGGTATGGTATGTCGCAGTACCGGGCAACGGCACGCACGGCGACGAGATTGAGGTCGGTATCGCCGTCAAGCAGGTCCAGTCGTACGAACCGGAATCCCGACTCACCGGTACGTACCGTCCCGAGCCACGGCACCTGCACCGTGAAATCACGCATCGCATGGTCGTTGGTGGCGGTGGACGTAGCCACGTCGCTCATGGCCTCGCTCACCGACTCCCCGAATCGGACGCGCACATTAGCCGGAGCGTTGCTCCCGCGCATCCCGGCGGCTATCTCTATGCCGCCTTGATACTCCCTGCCGAAATCGAGCAGCACGGATGCCGTCCCGCCGCCCCGGGTGCTCAGTACACAGAATTCCGACGAAACGACGGACACCTGCCCGTTAAACTCTTCCAATAACTTTTCGGGGTTACGGACCCCTTCCCCGTCCGATACCCACATTACCCGGACCGGAGTAACGTATTCCGTTTTCAGCTCGTCCACTGCCGGGCCTCCGGCCGCGGTTACCGTAACGATTACGGAGACCGCCAGAGTTACCAATGATCCTTTATAATACATATTATGGAATTTATTAAGTTCAGTTGCCGCCCGCATCATACTCGCACACTGTTAATAGATAAAAAATAATCTCACTGGTACTCACTTCCCGGATGAAAACCCCGTGTCCGTAAACCAAAACGACGGCCCCATAACGGACCGTCGTAGTTCAGAATCGGTATTATGATGTAAATATTATTGCTTTACTTGCATTCCTGCGGCCCGTCATCCAGCCGCCTGTGGGCCGTATGTTTACCGTTATTCCGGCAGGATTTGCCCCTTCTTCCGGACCATAGCATAGATACCGCACCTGCCCCGAGCAGGGCTATTCCCACATAGACGGGCAAGGCCCACGGGTCGTAAACCAGTTCGATAACGCTGTATTGCGACATTCGGCCCGCATCGGTGTCGTAACCATATTGGTAAAACCTCCAGTGGCCCAGCCGCATGGGCCGGTTGACTTCGAGCACTCCGGCAACCCTGCGGCCGTCCGGGGTGAACGCCGCGATATCGGAGGCGAATCGGCGCGGCTCCGGCCGGGTCATTACCACACTGTGACCGCCTTCAATATCCAGAGACGCGGCAGGCTGGGCGGCACTGCCGTACGATACCCAACCGGCCACGACGGCGCCCGTCGCCGCGTCCCGAACCGTAACTTCAGCTGCCGGGGCCGATGCGGGCATTACGGCTTCACGGTAGCCGCCCCGCCCGTCCGGCACCGCATGGTGGATATATCCGGTGACCGAAATATCCCGTCCGCCGATTATCGCCCGGCCGGTATCGCCCAGTTGCATATAGTCCGGGTGCGTGGCTGGAATCAGAGTGCCGGACGCGCGGTCCAGCACAGCCAGCGCGGGCGGATATTCCTCTATATCTAAACTATTCAGACGTACGGCAACAGGAAGTTCCACCGTTTCCCCGCCGGTACCCTGCGCCCTACGTTCCACCCCGCCGACCGGGACCACCATCTTATACCGCCGGAGATCGGCGGCCCCCAGCCCGGCCGAAAACAGGAGCAACCACAATCCGCAGTGGTTGAGGTAGAAGGCGTAATCCCGCCACCGGAAACCGGCCGCCCGGCGTACCACCACGGTTCCCAGCGAGAGTAATAGTGTTACATATATCAAAGCGAAAGGCCAGCTTCGGGTCACCGACAGCAGACCGAACCTTGCGGGAAGGCCGGGTATTTCTGCCGCCCCGGCCTGCGGTATCAGTCCCATCACGATACCCATAACGGTAAGCGCCGCAATCAGTGTCACATTGAACCGGACCCCGGAGAACCACCGGAAAAACCGGCTGCCCCGGTAAACCGAGAATGCCGCCACCGAAAGTATTATAATGCCCCCCGCCAAACCGCTCACCGGCCACCGGAGAAAAGAATACTCTATATCCCCGAACATCAATTGCAACACAGCCCCCATCCATGCAATCGCAGAGACTACGGCCACGCTCCTTGAATAACCCCGCGGCGTATGCTTTGTTTCCACTCTCTTTTCCAATTCTATACGGAACTATTACGGCTAACCTCTTACACCGTTTTAAGGGCCAATTTAACGATAATTATATTATGAAAAGGTAATTCTACCGGCTATCCCGGAAGATTATGGATATAAAAGTATATTCTCTTCCGGCATCGATTTATCCCTGGACAACCGGCTAATTGCGTACCTCCGATATGTTATGTGTAAATTACCCTCTATCTTGACCGGCCACGAAGTTTTATAATTATCTTTACCGTCATCAAAGAACCCGCAAAATAGGCGACAGCGGCCAGCGGGCAGTCGGGGATGGCGACGGACGGCGTTGTACGCGATACCGTGGTGACCGTCAACGGGCACCTGTTCGACGTCCGGGAAATTACACGCGATGAGTTTTACCGGCTATACGGCCTGCATGCCCCGGAACCGCCCCGGTTTCGGGTAATACGGGGATTAAGCGATAAACGGCAGATACTCAGGCCGGAATATGAATTTGTTTTCGAAGGCGACCGGGTGAGGGAGATTCGTAGGGGCGGTAAGCAGATTTATGAGAACATCTGGTTCGACGACGATTTCGACGAGCAGTATACACATTTCTATCCCGACCTGGGGCTGATACTATACACGGGCGGCCACGATTCGGGAGAGGCGCTGAACCTCTATACCGGTAAGCATGAGGGCTATGACCCGGAAAAAACGGTCACCTCGGCCGACGGCCAATTCCGGCTCTCCTCCATAATGTCCGCTCAGCAGGGTGACGAATTCTGGATCGACGTTTACAGGGCCGGGAAGGGTGAATATGAACGTCTTGCACACCTCTACGATTTTTCACCGGTACTCGACCGGTGGGACGGTTTTAACGACATCCAGTATATGGACCAATTCGGAGGGGAGCGTTTCTGGATAGGCAACAGCCTCTATTTCAGGAATCCTTTCAACGGCGAACGGTGTTTTTGCATCACCGTGGAAATTTAGCATCTGGTGCGGTAAAACCGTAAAAACCCGTACCGTCGCGCTGTATCGGATACCGGAAGTTATCGGTATGCCGTTACCTGACAGACATATCTAAACCGGAATAGAGTTCAGCGCGACCCGTCACCCATACGCCCACAACCGAATCGCGGCCACGACCGCCGAATGGGGCGGGCATCAACCGAAAAACGCATATACGAGCAGCACCGCGGCAATCATCCCCGCAAGGTCCGCGATAAGTGAGTAGCCGAGACTATACCTTATATTCTTCACGGCCACCGAACCGAAATAGAGAGCCATAACATAAAAAGTGGTGTCGGTAGTGCCCTGAACGATACAGGCCAGCCTGCCCACGAGTGAATCCGGCCCGTCGTGGGCCATCGCGTCTATCATCATCCCGCGGGCGCCGCTCCCGCTGAGCGGCTTCATCAACATGGTGGGCAGGGCGCCGACCCATTCGGTATCCATCCCGCACAACGCAATGAGATGTTTTATTCCGTCGATTATATAGTCCATAGCCCCGGAAGCCCGGAACACGGCTATCCCCACCAGTATCGCAACGAGGTAAGGAATAATAGTCACGGCGGTTTTAAACCCCTCTTTAGCCCCCTTTATAAAAGTCTCGAATACGTTTATCCGCCTGCGCAGTCCGGCCACCAGAAATAGACAGATTACCGCCAGCAGCAGTACGTTAGCCGCCGTGGTGGCATAACCGGCCACAACTTCCCGGTCGGCCGTCCGGAACAGCATCACTACACCGGCCACGAAAGTCAGCACAGCGGCGAATGGTATCATCAGAGCTTTATCCCACAACCTGATACGCTGACGCAAGGCGACAAGCGTCACAGCCACGACCGTGGAGACGAGCGTTGCGAGCAGGATGGGAATAAAAACATCCGCGGGATTGGCTGCCCCCAACTGCGCCCGGTACATCAGTACCGTTATCGGAATCAGGGTAAGGCCGGAAGCGTTGATTGCGAGGAACATAATCATCGCGTCGCTCGCCGTGTCCTTGCGGGGGTTCAGTTCCTGAAGTTCTTTCATTACGTTCAGCCCTATCGGCGTAGCCGCATTATCCAGCCCTAAAAGGTTGGCCGAAAAATTCATAAACATGCTTCCCACCACCGGATGGTCCTTCGGAACTCCGGGGAAAAGCTGCCCGAATACCGGTGCGCCCAGCCGCGCGAACGCAGAGACCACCCCGCCCCGTTCGCCTATCTTCATAAGGCCGAGCCAGAGAGCAAGAATGCCCGTCAGGCCGATGGATATCTCGAACCCGGTACGGGCCGAGGTGAACGTGGCGTTCACTATCTCGGTAAACACCTGCGCATCCCCCGTCACGACGGCACGAACAGCCGCCACGGCGAATGCCACGAGGAAGAATCCAATCCAGATATAGTTAAGCGCCATAGTTTTACTTATTACCGGTATCCGCCTATCAGCCGCAGAAATATTCCGGGCGGGTATTAATGTTTTCGTTACTCCAACCCGGTTACAGTGTTATTATAATCATTTCCGGTAATATATAAGGTATAATACCGCTGTTGTCGTGATAGTTCACTATCTTTCCTGTTTAGTGCAGGACTACCCTGCCAACCCCGGAGCGCCCCGGTTTTACTCCCGGCCTGCGAAGTTACGACCATATTCCGTCTGCTCTGTAATCGACAGACCGTTAAGCCCGTCAATCGAACCTGCCGTCTGTTGTACCGTATCCATAACCCTGCGCAGGTTACCGCCAAGTATTTTTCCCATCTCCACTTCGCCGTAACCACGGCGGAGCAACTCGACGGTGAGGTTTATTATCTCGTTCGCCCCGTCGCATCCGGCGATACCGCCGCCACCGTCGAAGTCGGACCCTATGCCTACATGGTCGATACCCGCGATACGGACTATATGGTCGATATGGTCCGTAGCATCGAGGACGGTGGCATCCCTTCCCGCGGCAAGGAATCCGCCGTAGAGACATACCTGTACCACCCCACCCTGCGAGGCGATTGCGCGCAGCTGGTCGTCGGAGAGGTTGCGCGGATGGTCGCACAGCGCCCGCGCCGACGAATGCGAACACACGACCGGCGCCGAACTCTCCTGTAAAACATCGTAAAAAGTGGACTCCGCCGCATGCGACAGGTCCACCGCCACCCCGAGCCGGTTCATCTCCCGCACCACTGCTTTTCCGTATTCGCTGAGCCCCCCGTGTTCCGCGGGACCTGCGGCCGAGTCGCAGATATCGTTGGCTCCGTTATGGCACAAAGTTATATAAACCACACCCATATCCCGGAAGAGGGCGATATTTTTCAGGTCGCGCCCCAGGGCGTAACCATTCTCCAGTCCGAGAAACACCGCCTTGCGGCCCTCCCGCTTTAGCCGTTCGGCTTCGGCGAACGACACAGCCTGCCCGACATATCGGGCGTTTGCTTCCAACTGTCGCTTCATTCGGTGAAGCAACCCAACGGCCCGCTCCGTCGCCTGAGTGTGCGCACACACACTCCTTTCGCCCTGCGGTAAATAGGCGACCACGCATACAGCGTCCAACCTCCCCTCGAACATCCGGGGCAAGTCCACCTGCCCCGCCCCGTTGCGGCGGCCTATATCTATATCGTTTCCGGCAAACAACATAGGGGTGTCGCAGTGGGAGTCGACCGTAAGGCACCGGTCGTGTATCCGTTTGGCCCGGGCGAACAACTCCGCTTCCGATACGAAAAACCGGAATAACGCTTTCATCTCATCACTCCCGCCCTCGGCCGCCATATTCTCCGGATGCCACTGAACGCCCATTATCCGCCTCTCGGGATAGGCCTCTATTGCTTCCACAACCCCGTCAGGCGCCACGGCAGAGACCGTGAACCCGGGCGCTACCTCCTTTACTGTCTGATGGTGGCGCGAATTTACAGCCACTTCGCGGTTACCGGTAATCCGGTGTAACCGGGAATCCTCCGCGACCGTTACAGTATGGCACGGTCGCTCACGGGGGGTAAGTATACTGTGCGCCAGCGGCTTTACAGGGAATTGCGATGGCAGGTCCTGCCATATAGTACCTCCGAAGGCGATATTTATAACCTGCAGACCCCGGCAAATACCCAGAACGGGCAACTGCCGGTCAACGGCGAGCCTAAGCAGGAGGAAGTCGTAGGCGTCCCGGCCGGGTACCACCTCTGCAAGCCCTTCGAGGGTCCGCTCACCGAAGTACTTCCCGTCCACATCCGCCCCGCCGGTCAGGATAAGCCCGTCGACGGCCTCGAGTGCACCGCACAACGCGTCCGCATCGGTGGTGGCCGGAATAAGTACAGGGATACCGCCTGCCTCTGCCACGGCGCGAATATACGCATCGTGCAGGCGCGAGGTCTCCTCCGCAATATTTACCGACAGGCCGATTACCGGCCGCCGGTCACCCGGGCCGCGGGGAAGGCTCCCGTCGGTGGCCGTATTAAAATCTACAAAAAGGCTCTCCATTCGGTCTCAAAGTTACCAATTAATTAAACGCCTTATATGCCGGGCCGTATTTTTAGAACGTATAAATCGATAGCGGCCTCGACCCGATATTAAAAAGGGAGAGCAGTTTTTGCGGAAGTCCATTCTGTACCATAAGGTTGGAAAGAACGGCACCGGAATAGGATTTTCACCGGGAACCGTCCGGACATAATTCTCACCGGGACCTTTCCCGGCCGGCTTTTTTCGCCTTTCGGTAAATTGCTTATATTTGCCGTTCAAAAAACAACGTCTATGAACCAATTTCCCGAGTGCCCCGTCTGCGCCGCCGACAGCGTCTACACCGACGGCTCGATATTATTATGCCCGGTTTGCGGCCATGAATGGACCGAAGTCGAGGCAACGACTACCGCAGATACCACCCCGCGCGACAGCAACGGTACGGAACTCAATGACGGCGACTCCGTAACCGTAATCAAAGATCTCAAGGTCAAAGGCTCGTCGATGGTTATCAAGCGCGGTACTCGGGTAAAAAGTATCCGGCTCACGGACGACCCGGCGGAGGTGGACTGCAAAATAGACGGCAGTAGTATCGTCTTGAAAACGTGCTTCCTGAAAAAATAGGTGTAATTCCGGGTGACGATACGGTCAAATCACGGCCAAGAACTGAAACCAACCTTCTACAATCTTTCGTCTGACCCGCTAAAAAAGCCCCCTGACAGGGGGCTTAGTATATTTATAGCGAGTAGGATACCGATACCTTAAAGGGGAGTATTTCCCTTCCGAACGACTCCGCCCGTAAAGACATAAAACTCCTCCGCCAATTTTCGATATGTCCTACTCCTGGAACAGCTGCCTTATCCGGTCCGGGTATTCCCCGCGATATTCGAAGGTGGTGGACTGGAGATGGAACGGAATGTTGACCACCACGATATCGAGCTTTTTTCCGTCGCTGACATATCCCGACTGAATCAGCATCCGGCTGTTATCGGGGCTGAACGAGGGATGGGTATGGTCCGGCTGCATGCGGTGGTTGGCCGTGAAGAGGTGGCGCTCGCCGGTATGGCAGTCTATCAGGTAGACCTCACCCTCGAAGTTGTCGCTGGCTGCCCAGCGGAGGTCCGACGTACCGCCGCAGTGCCAGAATCCAGAGCCGTATTCGAGCTGGCCGAGCGGCTGGAGCGCACCGGTGCGAACGTTAATCTTCATCACCCCGGTAGCTTTCTGCCGGAGGCGGGGAAGGTGGCCCATCATATTGAAATAGACATGGTCCGCATCTATCCACACCTCGTGGGTAACCCAATCGTCGGGGCCTTCCTCGTAGAGCGGGCGGTTGTCGCTGCCGTCGGCCGAAGTAATCCACATCCTTTGGGGAGCGTCGCCCCCGGTTTCCCAGCAGTAGAGTATCTCGCCCGGTTTGAATGGGTTGGCCTGTACGTGGCCCATCGTGAACGGCGTCTCTATAACGGTGCTCACCTCGCCGGTCTGTATATCTATGGCTATTATTCCCGAGCGCACCTGCCTGATTCTCCAGCCCGGCTCTGTTACCTCATCCGGAAGCGGGTCGGCATCCAGCAGGCGTACACCCACATAGGCCTTGGTCTCATCTGCATCGAGGGTGAAACCGCCCGATTCGGCATAGTGTGCGGGAAGTTCGCCGATCTGCCTTTCGTAATCTGCCGCCCGACCCATCGTACCTGCTTCGCTGTCGGCAAACAGGCGTTCCATATCGAGTTCAGTCAGTATCTTACCCGATTCGCCGGTGCGGAAATAGTAGAATTTATTCGACAGGCGCGACACGTTGAGGCTGCCCGTTCCCACACCCGCGCCTTCGGTAAGTTGTATTATGACCCCGGTCTCTTCCGATACGGCATAGGCCTGCGACGTACCGTCGCCCGACCGTTCGGATGAGCGGAATATTATATATTTCGAGTCGTAAGTCCACCGCGGATGGGTTTGGTACATTGCGGCGTCGCTCGTCTCGGCGCTGGTAAGGAAAGTCAGCAGGACGCCGGTGGTCTTATCCACGATTACATGCTTCTCGGACGGATACCTCGTGCCGATACCGGCCGCCCCGGCCTGCATGGCAAACAGCGGCAGCAACAGCAGGACCGCGCAAAATGCGTTTTTTTTCATATCAGGTTAGTTTAAAAGTTAGTATGGTTTGCGTCGCCGAACAAAACGGCAATGTAAAATTAAAACCCGCCCCGCAAGACGGCATGCAATATTATCCAAATAGATGGATTATTTTCCGCAGGACGAATTTCCATACCCTGCCCTGCAGTTCCTCGGGAAGGCTGCCTGCCGGTCACCGGGGCTTTACGGATCGCTACCGAAATAAGGCCACTGCCGCAACCACGGCCGCGTATTAAAACAATGGAGGGCACCGGCCGGACGGATATTCCATACGGCGAAACCGACAATGACCACAGCGGTCGGCGACTGCCGTAACGGATTCTGCCGTCAAGGGCGCTATGCGGGCGGACGGCACCGCAGAACGGCTCCGCCATTTGTATATTGTGCCGTGAGTTTGTAAAAACGGTCGGCCAACCCTATATTTGTTCTATCCTGAAAAGACCCGAATATGAAAAACAAAGGTTTGCTGCCCTGTTTTTTTCTGTTATTGCTGCCCGTCCTGATTTCCGAAAAGGCGTCGGCATTCGAGCACGTCCACCTGAACGATCCGCAGGGAGTTATGAGCAATTCCGTGTCCGGGGTTATTAAGGACTCGGAAGGGTTCCTGTGGATAGCATCCCGCTCCGGGATAACCCGCTACGACGGCAAGGTGTACCGGCATTACTCGCTTTTCGGGACCGAGATTTTCGAGAACAGCTACGGGCGCGAAGTCCATATCCGGCAATCCCGTGAAGGGCGGATATGGGCATTTACCGACAGCGGGCGGATATTCGCTTACGACCCTAACGCCGACTCATTCTCCCCGTTCTACGACACCCGCCTTATCGACCCCTACCGGGTAATCCACGACATCCTGCCGCTGGGTGATACCAACCTGCTGCTCGGCACCACGAAAGGGCTTGTCGAACTTTACGAGTCTGGAGGGGATATAGATGAGACTATCCATATCGACGATGTATCCATAAATTGTATAGCCACGCTTCCGGGCAGGTTGCTTGCGCTGGGCACCACCACGGGCGTCTGGTTCGTCACGGCCGCCGACGACCGCTACACCCACGGCCGCGGCCCGTGCGAAGGTATCAATATAATGAGCCTCTGGTTCGACTCCGTTAACGACCACCTTTGGATGGGAAGTTTCAGCTCGGGACTCTATACTTGGGATATGGCCGGCGGAGTTTATATTAATCTCCCCTATACGACGAATATAAATTCGGCCCCGGTAAAGGCCATCCGTCCGTGGAACGGCCAGTTGCTTGTCGGGCAGGACGGTCGGGGTATATATAAGGTGGACACGCTTCAAAAGGCTTCGGTTCGCTTTATATCGGACGAAGATTCCGTCAACGGCGTGCTAAAGGCAAACAATGTTTACGACATCTTCGTGGACGGGAATAATATATGGGTATGTACCTACTCGGGCGGCATTACGCTCGTTAAGCCCGAAGAGCGCTACCAGTGGTACCGCCACATTCCGTACGAACACAACTCGCTCAAAGGCAGCCATGTGTACGATATCCACGAGGATACGGACGGCGACCTCTGGTTCGCCACAAATCTGGGGGTCAGTCTTTTCAGCCGAAAAAACGGCTGGAAGCACTTCCTCCAGGGCGAGAACAGTTTCCTCACCATAAGCGGCGACGGGCGGGGAACGGTCTGGACCGGCGGTTACAGCACCGGTCTCTACTCCATCGACAAACGCACAGGTCGCATCGGCCACATTCCGAGCCTGAGCGACGGCCCGGAACTGGATTGTATATATGCCACCTATTTCGATTCGGACGGCGACCTATGGGTAGGGTGTCTCTATACACCGCTGGCACTGGTCCGTGACCCGACCGGGCGGCGGGAGACCAGCTTTTACGATATCCGCCGCGTTCAGTATATCTTCGAGCCGGAGAGGGATACGGTGTTCGTAACCACCTCCAACGGCTTCCACATAATCGACAAGCGTACCGGCGACCGGCGCCAGTATTTTACCCATCCGCCGAATTACGATGTAACCAGCAATAGTTTTATTTTTTCGGCAGTGTCGGAGGGCGGGAAGTTCTGGTTCGGCACGGACGGGGGCGGGATGAACTGTTTCGACCCGGAACTCTCGCAGGTCCGCAACTTCTCGACCTACGACGGTCTGCCGTCCAATTACGTTTACGCCCTGATGCTGAACGACGACGGGATGCTCTGGGGCAGTACCGAGAAGGGCATATTCTGTTTTGACCCGGTCGAGGAAAAGTTACGGTTCTCGATAGGTAACCTGCCCGTCAATAAATACCTTTTCACATCGTTCGCCCGTTTGTCGGACGGCCGGATGGCTTTCGGCGGTATCGACGGTGCGCTCGTTTTCGACCCGGACAGGCTCAAAAAGGACACCGTCACGGCCCGCATCAAATTTACCGGATTCAGGCTGTTTTATAACCTTATCACCCCGGCTGCAGCACCGGAAATCCTTCCCATGCCGGTGGACGAACTGACGGGGATGGTGCTGCGGCACGACCAGAACTCCTTCTCATTCGACTACTCCGCACCCGATATCTACAACCACAACTATTTCGGCTACCGCCATATCCTCGAAGGGTTCGAGGATAACTGGAATACAGACGATGAGATTATTACGGCAACCTATACCAATATTCCACCGGGCCGGTACGTACTGCGGGTGGAGTGTTTCGACCGGAATAATTCCACGGTCATTTCCCAAAGGGAGATTAAAATACGGATAAAACCGCCATTCTGGAACACCGTATGGGCCTGGATACTCTACCTGCTGATATTCTCCGGTCTGTGCATGTGGGCTTGGAGATATTACCGGGAGCTGATGCTCAAACGTCAGTCGCGGGAGAGGATAAATTTTTTTATCAACGTGGCCCACGACATACGCACCCCGCTGTCGCTGGTCCTCGCCCCGATAGGTTCTCTCGAAGCGGAGGACGGCCTCTCCGAGCAGGGCCGCAAACACCTGCGGATGGCGCGGCAGAACGGCGAAAAACTCCAGGGCATCGTAAGCCAACTGCTCGATTTCCACAAAGACGAGATGAAGGGCGAGTCCCGAATAAACCTCTCCGTATGCGACCTGAAGGCCTTCCTCCTGGAGAAGATTGATGGTTTCAGCCCGCTGGCGGCGGAAAAAGAGATAACTCTCCGTTTCGAATCTATACAGGGAAACGTTTTCGTGGAGACCAACACCCGGCGGCTGGAACGTATCATGGATAACCTGTTGTCGAACGCCGTTAAATATTCCGATAAGGGGGGCGAGGTAATAGTGAGGCTCAAAGCGGGGCAGAAAAAAATCACCATCGAGGTGGAGGATTTCGGAATCGGTATTCCCCGCAGGGAACAGGGCAAGATACTTCGCCACGTCTACCGCGCGGAGAATGCCGTGAACTCACAGGAGACCGGGTCGGGAATCGGGTTGATGTTCACCCGCCGCATCGCACGGCAGATAGGTGCCGAACTGACTTTCACGAGCCAGCAGGGAAAGGGGAGTATATTCACTCTTACTTTCACCGCCCGGAAGTTGAATTACGTACTTTCCGGCGAGCCGGAGCCGGAAGTAAGGCCCGGGGAGAGACCACGACGCAGGGAATACAAGGACACCTACCGTATCCTGATAGTGGAGGACAACGACGATATGCGCAACTATCTGTCGGATATGCTCTCGGCCGATTACAAGGTGTTCAGCGTCGCCTCGGCCGAGGCCGCGCTGGAATTTCTGCGAAGAAATATGGCGGACCTGGTAGTATCGGACATTATGATGCCCGGAATGCAGGGCGACGAGCTGTGCCGCCGGATAAAGGAGAACATCGAGACCTCCCACCTCCACGTTATCCTGCTTACGGCCAATATCAGCGGCGAGAAAATGCGGGAAGGACTTGGTCACGGGGCGGACGACTATATAAATAAGCCGTTCGACGTGGAGGTGCTGCGCATCAAAATTCGCAACCTGCTGAACACGCGCGTCAAGCTTCAGCAATATTACCTGAACCGGTTGCAATCCGCCCCGTCCGACACGGTAGTCCCGGAAGATACGGCCGCTCCGAACCTCAACGAACAATTTATATCCCGTAGTACAGCCATCGTAAAGGAGCATATATCGGACCCCTCTTTCACGGTCAACGAACTCTACCGCGAGCTGGCAATGAGCCGCACGCTGGTATTCGAGAAACTGAAAGCGCTGACCGGGCGCTCACCTAATGAGTTTATCCGGGTGATAAGGCTGCAATACGCACGGGAGCTCCTGCGTTCGGGCGGCCACTCTATTGCCGATGCGGCGCTTATGGCGGGGTTCCCCGACCCGAAGTATTTCAGCACCATTTTCAAAAAATACTTCGGCGAAAGCCCCAGCAAAATGATTGGAAAATAAAGTATACCGCCGTTTCAAAACAGCCCCGGAGCACACTCCGGGGCTGTTTTCGTTAAAATGACGATTCACAAACCATTTACGGCATTTTACAAACCGCCCCGCTCATATAAAAGGATAATATTGCCGTCGAATAAAAACCTAAACGAACACCGCAATGAGCAGATTCCGCCGGACGGGCCGCAGCCCGATTATACTTTCCGTACTGTCCGTTCTGTTTTTTACGGCAGCGCCCGCAGCGGCGTCATCCGATAATATAATATATAAAGACCCTGAGCAGCCTGTGGAGGAGCATGTCCGGGACCTGCTGGGCCGGATGACCCTCGAGGAGAAGGTGGGCCAGATGTGCCAGTACGTGGGACTGGAGCATATGTGCAGCGCGGCCTACGAACTGCCGCCGGAAGAGATTAAGAAGAGTCACAGCAAGGGATTCTATGCCGACTTCCCGCCCGAGGTCATCGAACGGATGACCAAGGAGGGTATCATAGGCTCGTTCCTCCATGTCCTCGACCCCGAAGAGGCTAACTATCTTCAGCTGCTCGCCGCGCAGAGCCGGTTGGGCATTCCATTATTAATAGGTATCGACGCGGTACACGGCAACAGTCTTGTGGAAGGGGCCACGGTTTATCCCACTCCTATCGGACAGGCGACCAGTTTCGACCCGGAACTTATCCGTGAAATATCACGCCAGACTGCACTCGAGATGCGTGCCACGGGCACCCATTGGTCGTTCGCACCCAACCTTGAAGTGGCCCGCGACGCACGGTGGGGACGTGTCGGGGAGACCTTCGGCGAGGACCCCTATCTGGTCGGACTTATTGGAGCGGCTACAATCGAGGGTTTCCAGTTCTCATCGGACGACGTAAATAAAATAGTAGCCGCATGCGCCAAGCACCTTGTGGGCGGCAGTCAGCCAGTGAACGGTATCAACGGCGCCCCGTTCGACGTGTCGGAGAGGACCCTGCGGGAGGTCTTCCTTCCGCCGTTCCGGGAAGCGGTCAGGGCCGGGGTCAGGACCATGATGCCCGCCCATAACGAATATAACGGCATCCCGTGCCATGCCAGCCGCTACCTGATGGATGAGTTGGCGAGGCAGGAGTGGGGATTCGACGGCTTCTTTGTCAGTGACTGGATGGATATAGAGCGGATGCACGACTACCACCGGACCGCCCGGGACAACAACGAGGCGTTCCTGAAAACCGTTGCCGCCGGTATGGATATGCATATGCACGGGCCGGACTTCTTCTACGGCATCCTCGAACTGGTACGGAGCGGTCGGATAAGCGAAGAGGGAATCGACCGGTCGGTGGCTATGATACTCGAAATGAAATTCGACCTGGGGCTGTTCGAGAATCCCTATGTGGATACCGATGCCGCCCGCAATATTCTTTTCAATGCGGACCACCGCGCGACGGCCCTCGAAGCCGCCCGCAAAGGAATCGTCCTCCTGAAGAACGACGGCCTGCTGCCGCTCGACCCCGGTAAATACCGCAGGATACTCGTAACCGGTCCCAATGCGACCGACCAGGCCTTGCTGGGCGACTGGAGCGCACGGCAGCCGGACGGTAATGTGGTGACCGTATGGGACGGTATGAACGCATACTCGGACCGGCTGGAACTCTCCCTGTGCGAGTTCGGTTGGAACCTCCGGGCGATGGACCCCTCGCAGGTGGACCGGGCCGTGGAGCTGGCTGCGCAGAGCGACCTTGCCATTGTCGTGGTCGGCGAGAATTCGATGCGCTACCACTGGAAGGAGAAGACGTGCGGCGAAAACTCGGACCGTTACGACCTCTCGCTGGTAGGGCTTCAGCAGCAGCTCGTGGAGCGTATCCATGCCACTGGCACACCGACCGTCGTGGTCCTCGTCAACGGCCGGCCGCTGGGCACGGAGTGGATTGCCGACAATATCCCGGCCATAATAGAGGCTTGGGAACCCGGTTCCATGGGGGGCCGGGCCGTAGCCGAAATCGTGATGGGCGAGGTGAACCCGTCCGGCAAACTGCCCGTCACCATACCGCGCCACGCGGGTCAGGTGCAGACCTACTACAATTACCGGTTCACCTCCAAATGGTTCGACTATGCCACGGGTAACTCCGCGCCGTTGTACGAGTTCGGTTACGGGCTGAGCTATACGACCTACGACTACTCCGAGGTCGAAATATCCGCACGGTCCATCGTTCCCGGCATGGAGGTTACGGCCTCGGTCACCGTAACCAATACCGGGACGATGGCCGGAGAGGAGATAGTGCAGATGTACCTCACGCAGGAGTACGCCTCGGTGACCCGTCCGGTGAAGGAGCTTAAAGGGTTCCGTCGCATCGCGCTCTCTCCCGGCGAAAGCCGCCGGGTGGAATTCACCGTCACTCCGGACGATATGGCGCTGTTGGACGCCGATATGCTATACACTATAGAACCGGGGGACTTCATTGTCTCCATAGGGCCGTCATCCCGTGACCGGGACCTCCAACAGGCACGGTTCACCGTACTATAAGACCACTTTAATACGCAATACAAGCCCATTACTAACCTCTAAAACCTTTATTGCAGGCGAAAGACGAGCCACCTAACGAAAAACCGAATCGACCGTACCGTCACAGGATACGGAACAAACTAACCTAAAATTAAAATCTTATATGGGAAATCTTAACAAGCTCATCTGTTATGCCCCTCGCCGGAAGGCCCGGCCGCCGCAAAGCGTTAACCGCTTTGTCGCAGCGGCGCTGCTCTTGCTCGCGGCAGGCATAACCCCCGCGACGGCGACGTTATCGCCCGGCCCCGCGGAGCTTCACGAATCCATGATGCAGGCCTCCCAGCGCCGGATTACGGGCGCCGTGGTAGACGAAGCGGGCAATCCCGTTATCGGGGCTAACGTCATTCTAATCGGCGGGGGAAACATCGGCACCAGCACCGACGCCCAGGGAAGATTCACACTGACGGTACCGGCCGAGGCGATGATTCGCGTCTCGTCTCTCGGTTACACCACGTTGGATTTACGCGTGGACGAACGGAACGAGTACATTCTCACACTGTCGGAAGACAGCCAGTCCATCGAGGACGTGGTAGTGGTGGGGTACGGCACACAGAAAAAGGAGAGTGTCGTAGGTGCCATTTCGCAGGTGAAGGGTTCGGACCTTGTCCTCTCGGGCAGTTCCAACATCACCAGCGCTATGGCCGGTAAGCTCTCCGGGGTGACCACCATACAGCGCTCGGGCCAGCCCGGCAGCGACGACTCCGAAATCACCATACGCGGCCTGTCGAGCTTCAACTCATCCAGCCCGCTCGTACTGGTGGACGGTATCGAGAGGGATTTCAAAAGCATCGACCCCAACGAGGTAAGTTCCATCTCCGTTCTCAAAGACGCCTCGGCTACGGCCGTGTTCGGGGCCAAGGGCGCCAACGGGGTAATTATCGTCACCACCCGCAGGGGCGTGGAGGGCAAATCCAAAATGGACGTATCCGCATCGGTCGGGTTCCAGAAACCAATAAACGTCGCCCAGCACATCGACGCCTACACCACCATGAGCATGATGAACGTGGCCAAGATGAACGACCAGCTCTTCTCGGAACTTACCTCCCAGCGCGAACTCGCGGAGTATGCCAACCCTTCGAGCAGGATAAACAGTATCCTCTACCCGGACGTGGACTGGTTCCGCGAGACCACCGAGCCGTTCGCCCCCACGGTGAACGCCAACTTCAATATAAGCGGTGGCACGAAGTTCGTCAAATACTTCGCCTCACTGGGCTACACCCATCAGGGTTCGATGTTCAAATCGAGGAAGGACGGCAAGCTGGACAACAGTTTCTACTATAACAGGTTCAACTACCGTACGAATCTCGACTTCAACCTGACAAAATCGACCGTCCTCGCGTTCAATTTCGGCGGAGACCTCCAGATTCAGAATTCGCCCAGCGTTTACGGCGGTGACCTTTGGAAATATATGTTCGGCGCCAGTACCACCAAATATCCGCTCTACTATCCCGCGTGGGTAATGGAGGAGATACCCGATATAGACTATCCGGGCCTGTACGAGGACCGGTTCACCGACGGACCAGATCAGGACGTGGGTAACCCCTACTACCAGCTCGTGCGGGGCAACTTCAACCAGTATACTTCCAACAAACTCTTTACCGATATACAACTGCGCCAGCAACTGGACTTCATAACCCCGGGACTCTCGTTTGCGGCAAAGTTCTCGCTGAGTACCTATTACCAGTACAACACGCTTAAGACCGAGAGGTCCATAGCCGCATACGAATTGCAGACCGAACTGATCGGCTCGGCCAGCAACCCGTGGGTACGTTCCAGCGGAAGCGCGACGGACGTCTACTATCCCGACCCGTGGTACACCGAGACGGGCGGTATCAACAGCAACTACTATCAGGACTTCTACTACGACTTCTCGCTAAATTACGACAACTCGTTCGGGCGGCATAACGTGACCGGACTGGCCCTGATGAATCTCCAGCAGCAGAATAAAGGTTCCGACTTCGCCTATTACAACGCGGCCGTGGTGGGACGAGCCACGTACGATTACGCCCACCGGTATCTGGTGGAGGTGAATATCGGTTACACCGGTTCCGAAAGGTTCGCACCGGGCAACCGTTTCGGGTTCTTCCCGTCTGGAGCCGTGGGCTGGGTGGTGTCGGAGGAGCCGTTCTTCAAGCAGAACGTCCAATGGATGTCGCGGCTCAAGTTCCGCTATTCGGACGGTCTGGTGGGAAGCGACTACGCAAACAGCCGTTGGCTCTACATCAGCGAATTTTCCCGCACCTCAGAAAGTTATATAAAAGAGGACGCCATAGCCAACTCCTACGTCCAGTGGGAACGGGCGCGTAAACGTGACCTCGGTGTGGAACTCGGTTTCCTGAAGAACGCACTCACCGTATCGGTGGATTTCTTCGACGAGAAGCGCGACAAGATGCTAATTTCGGTTGCCAACTCGGTGCCGATGTTCGTCGGCAACTCCTTCAAAGAGCTGAACCGCGGGGAGATAAAAAAGCACGGTATGGAGGTGGAACTCGACTTCTACCATACTCTGGCCAACGGATTCAACTTTTATGTCAGGGGAAATATCGGGCTGAACGAGAACCGCATCGTCTATCAGGACGACGCCCCGTACAGCCTCTCGCACCAAAAGAACGCAGGCACGGCGCTCGGAGCGCAAAAGAAGGGTACCTACCTCTTCGGGGAGGGCTACTTTACCTCGGTCGACGACCTGCACATAGCACTCGGCCAGACTACCGATATCGGAGCGCTGGTGGTGGGCGACTACAAGTTCCTCGACTATTATGCCGACGGCCTGCTCAATTCGGACGACGTGACACGGCTAAAAGGGACAACCCAGCCGCCCGTAAGCTACGGCTTCGGGGGCGGTTTCAACTGGAAGGGCTTCGATTTCAATTTCTTGTTCCAAGGCTATGCAGGCAAGTATATCAACTACGATATGTTGTACGAGTACGAGTTCTTCAAGGGCAATTACAGAATACACCGGTCTTCGCTCAATTACTGGTCGCCCTCAAACCCGGACGGTACGCATGCCGCACTGCATTACAGCAACGCCCGCCTTCCCTACCTCACCTGGAGCGGTGTATACGGGGAAGATCATAATTCAGCCGGTGGTTACGGAAAGATACCCGGCAAGTCGTGGCGCAGAGCCGACTTCCTGCGCCTGAAGGAGGTATATATCGGCTATACCATCAACTCGCGCAAACTGGAGAGCCTTATGGGAATCAAGGGCCTCAAAATCTACGTCACCGGCAACAACCTGCTGACCTTTACCTCGCTGCTCGAGGGAGACCCCGAGAATACCTACCTGCTCTACGGTAATTATCCGCAGATGATGACCGTAAAGGCAGGGATTCAGATAGCATTCTAACTTCCGGAAGTTGAGACGATATGAAACAGATCATAGATAAGATACTACGCCTGTCGGTGGTTTTGGCAGTAACGGCGGCCTTCACCTCCTGCCTCGAAAACTACCTCGAAAGGGACCCCGGCACCGGGTTCTCCGAGAAGGACGTATTTACCAATTACCAGAACTTCAAAAACTATTTCTACTCCATCTACCACCACGGCGGTACGAACGGTAACGACGGCGACCCGGCCAAAACCGCCCACATCAAAGCGTTTTACCCGTTCTACTGGGCGCTTAACGACCAGAAAATGTCGCTCGAAATGGTTACCGATATGGTCGAGGGGTGTAGGAACCTCTATTCCCAACCGCCCAAAAGGGGCGAGGACTCGCAAGGGTTCGCAGACCGCGTCGGTTACTATGGCGACCGGAAGAAGGTCAGCTACGGATGGTCCGTGATAAGGGTCTGCAATATGGTACTCGAGAATATCGATATGCTCGAAGATGTGACCGAGAGCGAGAAGAACGACTTTATCGGTCAGGCCTATTTCGTGAGGGCGTTCGTCCATTTCGAACTGTTCCGCCTGTACGGCACCCTGCCCTATATCGACCATGTGCTCGGCTCCGACGACGAATGGGACCTTCCGCGACTCGAAGTCGAAGAATTTATCGGCTGCGTTACGGACGATTTCGACACCGCTTACGACTATTTACGCAGGGCAGGCGCGGTAAGGCGCGACCCGGCAACAGGCACGGGACACCTCAACGCCCCCGACCAGGACAAACCCAATGGCGCGGCGGCCAAAGCGTTCAAATCCCGCGCCCTGCTCTACCTCGCCAGCCCGCTCAACAACCCGGGCAACGAGGCAAGGCTGTGGCAGCAAGCCGCGGCGGCATCATGGGAAGCCATACAGGTAGCCCTCGACAACGGTTACGCCCTGCTCGATTTCAACGACTACACGCTTAATTTTTACGGCACTACCTATACGAACGAGCAGATCTGGGCCTATTCTTTCGACAATATGCCGTACAGCAACAGCGGCTTGCAGACCTTCATTCCGTATGTCTTCTCGAACGATACGTACAGTTCCGGGCAGGCTCCGACCGAAAATTTCGTAAGCCGTTTCGAGACCATCGACGGCTACCCGCTCACCACGCAGGCCGAGAGGGAGACAGCCGCCCGTGAATCCTCGTCGGGCTGGAACGAGTTGAATAACCCCTACGTGGACCGCGACCCCCGTCTGGACGTTATCGTCATCTACAACCAGAAGCCGCTCGACGGCTACGGCAACGCCTCGCTCTATATCTATCCCGACGGTTCAAAGCCGGGCGAATCGCTCCTGCTGCCGACAAACACCACCCCGACCGGATATTTCGAATGCAAGCGCACCGGAAAACTGGCCCGTAACTCGTCCGTGACCAGCCAGAGGTTCACCGACCCCCTGATACGCCTTGCCGAGCTTTACCTCAATTATGCCGAGGCGGCCAACGAGGCCTACGGGCCGAATACCCCGGCCCCCGGTGCCGCACTTACGGCCGTCGAAGCCCTTAACGTTGTCCGCCACCGCGTCGGGATGCCAGACGTGCTTGCCAAATTCACCGGCAGCGCGGACGACCTTCGTCCGAGGATTAAGAACGAGCGGACCGTCGAACTCTGCTTCGAAGGGCACCACTACTTCTGCGATATCCGTCGCTGGAAGGACGCCCCGGAGATTATGAGCGGGAGGCTCTACGGTATTCAGGCCGTGTATGTAAACTACGACAGGCCGGGAGAGACTCCGGTTTTCGAATACAGCCGTTACGAACTGGATTCGGACCGTCAGGTGGCGTGGAAAAACGGAATGTATTACGTGCCTTTCAAGAACTCCGACCTGGTTAAAATGAAGAACTACGTACCCAACGAATCGTGGTAGACAAAATGACAAAGGATATGAGAGAGATAAAACATATACGGAGAAGCCTGCTCAGGAAGTTCATCCCGGCGGCGGCAACCGTTATGCTCTGCATCGCGGGAGCGGTTGCACAGGACCGGCCAACCGGTGACGGCACCCTTTCCCTGTGCGTGACCGACCCGCAGGGCAGGCCGCTCACGGGAGTGGTAGTAACGGTGAACGAAGGGGAGCAGCAGATGGTCACCGGGAAGGACGGACGGCTCAGTTTCGACGCCTCGGGTCCGGACCAGGTAAGTTTCATCAAGTACGGTTACGGCCGCGCGAGCGTGGCCGCGAGCGAACTGTCCTCGGGCGGCAGTTTTGTACTGGAACCGCTCGACCTTTTCACCGACGCGGAAGATATACTCCACCTGCCTTTCATAGATGAGACAAAGCGCTACTCTACCGGAAGTTCCTACAAAGTGCAGGGCAGCGAACTGGAACGGTACCCGACCACGGATATACGGCAGGCCCTTACCGGCATCGTTCCCGGGCTGGATGTGGTGCAGAACCACGGCGGACCGGGCACGACGGCCCTCGAACACACGGGCGGTTACGGTGCTCTGGCCAAGTTATCGCTCGGCATGCGCGGTAATTCACCCATCTTTATGGTGGACAACGTGCCGGTACTCATCAACGAGACCCCGCTCGACCCGGAGCAGATAGAGTCCATCACCGTAATAAAGGACGTGGTGGAGAAGACCCTCTACGGACCCTTCGCGGCTAACGGTATCGTACATATCCGTACCAAGCGTGGCACGGCCAACCAGCGGGTGTTCAACGTTACTTACGAGGAAGGGGTGAATATAGTGGACCGCTTCCCCGAGTTCGTGGACGGCGCGGACTACGCGCGGCTAAACAATATCGCCCGTAACAACAGCGGACTGGACATGCTTTACAGCCTTAGCGACGTCGAGAAATATGCCGAGGGGAACCCCTACGATATGTTTTACCCGAACGCCGACTACCGCAAACTGATGCTCCGCAACACGATGGGTTACCGCAGGGCACACGTCTCGTCGACCGGCGGTACGGAGAACGTCACTTACAGCGTGAACCTCGGATATGCGGGAGAAGGCGACCTGTTCAAGATAGGACCCAAAGCGGATTACCACCGCATAAACTTCAGTTCGCACCTCGATATCCGGCTGAACAGCTTTATCCGCGCCCGGTTCGGGTTCGTCTCGAACATCATATTCCGTAATTCGCCCAATTACAAATACAACGGCAACTGGTCGGCGATGAGTCCCACCGAGACTAACGGCATTTATGCCCATGACTTCACCGAGGCTATTAACGATATCAACCGGACCCCCGGTATAGACTTCCCGGTCTATGCCAACAACGGCGACGAGCTGACCAAACCGTGGTACGGGGTTAGCCAGACATTCACCCAAAACCCTGTGGGAAATCTGGTCCACAACGGAGAATATATCGACCGGACCCGTAAGGGGCTTATCAACGTGGCGGTGGATATGGACTTCTCATTCCTGCTTCCGGGTCTTAAAAGTACCAGTTTCGTGGCCTACGACGCCACCAACCTCGTGCGCATAGGCACCACGGAGAACTATGAAGCCTACATCGTGGGCCGCGGAACGGACGAGCAGGGCAATACCGTGCCGGTACTTACCAGCAGCAGCAGCCACTCACTCACGGAGATAACCCAGACCCGCCTGCTGGACTACTACGGCAACCGCCTTTTCGGTTCGCAGAGTTTTATGTACGACAACCGTTTCAATGGGCGCCACGACGTGAGCGCAGCCATGACCTGGTTCGTCACCAAGCGGATGCAGCGCTACATCACCGAACACCGCCGGGAAGCCACCGGGACGATGTTCCTCAACTACGTACTGGACCGCAAATATATCGTGCAGGCTTCTGCCGCCGCATCGGGAACCTACGCCCTGCGCAACAATACATGGTCTTTCTCGCCCTCGGCCGGTGCGGGATGGATAATTTCAGAGGAGGATTTTATGGCCAGAGCGAGAAATATCGACTTCCTGAAAATAAAAGCCCAGTACGGCGTTCTTCACTACGACAACTCGATGTCCGTAAACCGCGATATCGACAATTACTCTTACAACTCCGACGGACAGCGTTTCGGACCCTATGCCAACTCCTCCACCCAGTGGTTCGGCTCCACACAGTCGAGCAATCCGCAGCGCACCTCGCCGAACCTGATAGGTAACGCCGATCTGGTATTCGAGAAGCGGAAGGAGTTATCGGCCGGTTTTGAAGGGCTTGCCCTCGACCGCAGATTATGGTTCGAGGCCAGTTATTATAATTCGCTCCACGACGGTATCGTCGCGCAGTCGAACTATATTATACCGTTTCTTGCCGGTATCAGCGAGGCGAGACCCTACGCCAACTACAACCGGTACCGCTATCAGGGCGTCGAAATGGCTGCGGCATTCTCCTCGCGCAAGGGAGACTTCTCGTACAGCATCGGGCTGAACGCCACGGTACAGCACTCCAAGGTACTCAGGATAGACGAAATAGACCCGCGATACGGCTACCAGTCCAAAACGGGTAAGCCGGTGGGTGCAATATTCGGCCTTAAACACACGGGGCAGTTCGCTACCGACGCCGAGACGCTGCTTATCCCGCAGATGTACGATGAACAGCTCCACGCAGGCGACCTCCGGTACCTCGATATGAACGGCGACGGTATAATCGACGACGACGACAAGGCGATGATCGGTAACTCCGTGCCCAAACTGTTTTTCGGTATCACGCTGAACTTCGAATACAAGGGCTTCGACCTCGCCGTCGTGGGGAGCGGTCGCGCATTCTACGATCTGCAGCTAACCAACCGATATTTCTGGAACGGTTGGGGCGACGACAACTATTCGAAGTTCACCAAATACCACAACGGACAGGACGGTTATCCGCGCCTAACCTACTACAAGGTGAATAACAACTACCAGTTGTCGGACTTCTGGCTCAAGGACGGCAGTTACTTCAAACTCAAGATGGTCGAGCTGGGATACAACCTGCCGGTACGCAAATGGAACATCCATACCTTCAGGGGTATACGGGTATATGTAACCGGTACCAATCTCTTTACCATCACCGGCATCAAGGATGTAGACCCGGAAGCGATAAATTCCGGTATATCTCACTACCCGCTTATGCGGACCTTCGCGGGCGGAGTAAAATTAACGTTCTAAAACATGCAGTTTATGAAACCATACAGATATATCATATTTCTGGCCGGTGCAGGAGCGTTCTTCTCCTCGTGCAACAACTTCCTGGAACCGTATCCGGCCGCCATACGTTCCGAGGATTACCTCTGGGAGAATCAGGCGACGGTACAGGGCCTTGTGCACAAGTGTTACGACTGGATGCAAACCAATTACAACAACAACGAAGGTGCCTACCTCGACTGCGCGACCGACAACGCCGTTCGCACTTCGCGGACCGAGGCCATCAGCCGCTTCGCCAACGGGACCCTCAGCACCTCCGACAACCCGTTCGAAACCTACTGGGAAAGGGACTACAACGCAATCCGCAACCTGAACATATTCCTGAAGGACGACCGCGGCTACAACACCCGCTTCCTGCTGAACGACCACCACAACGAACTTCTGCAAAACCGTCTCAAGGGCGAGGCGTTCGCACTTAGGGCATGGTTCCAGTGGGACCTGTTGCAGAAGTTCGGCGGCCGGGCCACCAACGGCGAACTGCTCGGGTTTCCCATCCTGCTCGAACCGGTGGACATCGGAGAAGTGCTGGAGCGGAATATCGACTTTCACCGCAACACCTACGAAGAGTGCGTGATGCGGATAGTGGCAGACTGCGACTCCGCCTACAAGTACCTGCCCATAGCCCACCGGGACTTCCTTGTAACCGATAGCGACGACGCGTTCGTGTTGGGGGGCCAGAACTGGGGAAGGATGGACGGCATCACCACCGTGGCCATCAAATCGCAGGTCTACCTGACATGGGCCAGCCCGAGGTTCAATCCCGAAGGCGACATATCACGCTGGGAGAAGGCCGCACGTTTCGCAAAGGAGGTGATAGATTTCAAACTGCAGGTGGACGGATCGGTACCGGGTGGGTTCGACCCCATGAATCACGTCAACTGGTTCGACCCGAACAATCCGGAGATAGTCTTTGCCTCCCGATACAATGATAACAGCGACGCGATGGAGAAGATGTTCTGGCCGGGCGGATTTCAGGGCGACGGAACGATGGGAGCCACGCAGGAACTCGTGGACGCCTTCCCGATGGCGGACGGATACCCAGTAGGCGAATCGCCCAACTACCCTTACGACCCGCAGAATCCCTACGCCAACCGCGACCCCCGTTTTTACAGCGTCATCTTCTACAACGACCGCACCGTTACCGTCGGTAACGCTACCCCGCGGGCAAGCTATACCTTCGAGAACTGGATAGGCGGCAAGGACGCGGCCGGAGTAAGTTCGTCCAACAGCCTTACCAACTATCATATCAAGAAGTTCGTCTTCACCGGCCTTGACTGGTCGGAAAACAACCCGAACAAACAGCCCCACAGCAAGTTCTTCATCCGCTGGGCGCATATGTGCCTTACGTTCGCCGAAGCGGCCAACCACGTCGTGGGTCCGACCGGGACCATCGACGGCCTGTCGCCCAAAGAGGCCATCGGCTACCTGCGCAGCAGGACGACCTACGACGAGGAGACCGGGCTGGTCAACGACCCCTACCTCGACAAGATAGCCATGGAGGGCCGCGAGGCGTTCGACGCATTCGTGCGGAACGAGCGGCGTATCGAGACCTGTTTTGAAGGCATGCGCTTCTTCGACCTGCGCAGGTGGACCACCACCCTCGGCGAACTTAACAGGGCCGTGCACGGAGCGACCATCGTCCGCAACAGCGACGGCACGTTCACATACGACCTGCAAACCGAGGTGGACAACCGTAGTTTTACCTCGGCCTACCTGCCCATCCCCTACCGGGAAGTGAGGGGTGTGAACGGACTGCTCCAGAACGAAGGCTGGGACAACTGGCAATAAAACGGTAACGATAATATTAAGAACGATATGAAAAAGATAGCATCGATAATGGCCGGCCTCGCACTCTTCGCCTCGTGCTACGACGACTATGTGAAGGACAACGACTTCAACGCCGTCTACTTCTCCTACCAGACCGACGTACGCACGGTGGTGGTAGGTGAAGGAATGGAATTCAAGACCGGAATCGTACTGGCCGGGGTCATCGAGAACAAGCAGGACCGCAAAGTCGTATTCGAGCAGGACGACGACCTTGTAACCCCGTCGGTCCTGACCGACATGCAAAACCACAGCTTCTCCTACATCAAATCCATTGCGGGCGGGATGAACAACGTACAGCCCATGCCCACGGGAATGTATACTATCGACCCAACCGACAAGGTAACCATAAAGAAGGGGCAGCACCATGCCGAGATTACGGTCCGAATCGACTCGCTGGCCTTCCTGTCCGACCCGCTGGCCGCCCTGCCGGAATACTGCATCGGGCTTAACATCCTCAAGGCCGACGCGGACCTTGTCCTCGACGGCAAGGAATCGACTGTGATAGGCGTCCGGTACGACAATATGTTGTTCGGCAACTACTGGCACGGTGGTGAGGCCATCGGCGTGGACGCCTCCGGAGCGGAGCGCGACCGTATAGAGTATTACACCGAGGTGCCGCAGGCGGACAACCGTTCGTGGACCCTTACCACCGTCTCGCCGTTCGAGGTGAGCGTCAACGGTATTGCGAACGAGATAGTCACCGCTGAAGCGCAGTTTATCCTGCGTCAGGACGGCGGACGGCTTACCCTCACCGACTCCGGGCACGGTACCTACCCTGTGGAGCAGGACGGGGAGTGTACCTTCAATCAGGCCGGGCTTTTACAGGACCGCAAACTGTTCCTCAAATATAAATTCGAGAAGGACGGCCTTACCTACCACGCCACCGACACGCTCACATTCCGCAACCGGATACGCGACGGTATTAACGAATGGCAGGACGAAAACCAGTCAAATTATTAAGCGATGAGAATTAAAAGATTAATTGCATCAGTCATACCGGCCGTAGTGGGAGCGACGTGCACCTTCGGGCAGGCCGGATATATAGAGGTGGAAGCCCGTGACAACGCCACCAAAGAGGAGTGGCGTACCTACCGTGCCGTCACCATCGACCATCTGCCCGGTTTCCGGGAGCGAAGGGAACCGGCCGCCAGCCAATACGGAGGTTGGATGGCGTGGCAGAGTGAGGCTACCGGATTCTTCCGCACCGAGAAGGTGGACGGCCGCTGGTGGATAATCGACCCCGACGGTTACCCGTTCATCCACAAAGGGGTGGCGGTATTCAGTCAGGGCGGTTCGGACAGGCAGCAGGAGGAGTTCCGGCGCCGGTTCGGCACCCCCGAGGCTTGGGCCCGGGACCAGATGGGTATGCTTCGCGGTTACGGCTTCAACGGGCTGGGCGCCTGGTCGGACGTGAACACCGTCCGTGAGATGGACGAGCCTATGGTCTACACGGTGATAATCAGCCCGATGGGCGAATACCGCAGCCAGCACGAACGGAGGTACGGCGGATCGTACCACAGCGCCGGATGGCAGGGATACCGTTTCAACCTGGCGATGGTGTTTGACCCGGAGTTCGACGAGTACATTGAGCGTGCGCTCGCCCCGATAGCCCGATACCGGGACGATAAATACCTGCTCGGGTACTTCACCGACAACGAATTGCCGTGGGTAAACGATGCGCTGGACCGCCACCTGACCCTCCTTGCGCACGACGAGACGGCCTACCTCACCGTAAAGGAGTGGTTCGACGGGCGCAAAGGGCACGAGGCGGGCCCTGAGGAGATAACCGACGAGGACCGCAGGGCCTTCCTCGGATTCTATTTCGAGGCATACGTCTCCAAAGTAGAGGCGGCCCTGCGCAAATACGACCCGAACCACCTCTATCTCGGCTGCCGGTTCAACCAGCACCATGAGGAGATGTCGAGTCCCGAAATCTTCCGTGTCGCGGGTAAATATATGGATATCATATCCATCAACCATTACCGTAAATGGCAGCCCGAAGAGGACGATATGCGCAACTGGGAAGAGTGGTCGGGCAAACCCTTTATGATAACCGAGTGGTATACTAAGGGCGAGGACTCGGGCCTGCCGAACAACACCGGCGCGGGATGGAACGTCCGTACGCAGGCTGACCGCGCGGCATTTTACCAGAACTTCACCCTCGAACTGCTTCGCAGCGGTAACTGCGTCGGCTGGCACTGGTTCACCTACATGGACAACGACCCGGAAAACCTTCGCACCGACCCGTCGAACCGCGATTCCAACAAGGGTGTCGTGACGTGGGACTTCCAGCCCTACCTCCCACTGCTGGAGGGTATGAAGCGGCTCAACGACAACGTGTGGAACCTCGTCAACTATTTCGACAATTCGAAAAGTAAGCATTAACACGGCCGAACCATGAAAAAAACAGTTAAATATATCCTTCTCCCCGCACTGGCGGCCGGTATACTCGCCTGCACCGACAACGAGGTCGACAGGAATGACTACGTCTATAAGGACGAGGACGACGAGCAAACCGTAACCCTCCCAGCCCGGAAGGTGGAGGCAATGGACCACAACTCCGTCTGGGGCACCTATGAAGCGATTACGGTCGACCGCGTACCGGGTTACACCCCGACCGCCGAACCCGAGCGGGACATCTACGGGGGCTGGGATGTGGGCGGATTCACCGCCACGGGCTTCTTCCACACCGAGATGAAGGACGGCCGCTGGTGGATAGTCGACCCGCTGGGCAACCCCTATATAAACGCTGGGGTAGCCGTGTTCAAGCCGGTAATATCTCCGACCACCAACGCCGCTCTCGCCGCCAGATACGGTGACGAGGCTACATGGGCCGCGGCCGAAGCCGCGCAACTCCGTGAGCACGGTTTTAACGGCTTCGGAGCCTGGTCTCGCAGCCACTTACTCAAGGGCAAGGAACCGTACACGGTTTTGGTAAGCCCGATGACATCGCTGCGCAGCAGTCTGCCCGGCTACGGGCAGGATGCCTCGGTCAGCATGGGATGGCAGGGTTTCGAGAACGATATCATAATGGTGTTCCATCCCGATTTCGATGCCCACGTAACCAGAACTGTGCAGGAACTTTCGCAGTGGCAGGGCGATCCCTACTTCCTCGGATTCTACTCGGATAACGAACTGCCCTGGGTGAACGACGCGCTCGACAGGTTCCTGACCCGCAAGGGAAGCGCCAATTCCGGCTGGGAGTACGGCTACGACCACGTGTGGGACTGGTTCCGCACCCGTAAGGGCAACCCGTCGGCAACCACGTCGGATATAACGCAGTCCGACCGGGACGCATTCTCGGCCTACTACATGGAGGCTTACATGAGTAAAATAAAAGCCGCCGCGGAAATCTACGCGCCGGACCACATGTACCTCGGTACCCGTTTCAACCAGCAGGACCAGGAACTGAACAACCAACCCCTGATGGCCGAGGCGGGCAAATATGCGGATATAATCTCCGTCAACCACTACCGCCTCTGGCAGCCCGACCGTGACCGGATGAACAACTGGATAAACTGGTCCGGCACACCGTTCATTGTAACCGAATTTTACGTGAAGGGTGTGGACTCCGGGATGCAGAACGAATCGGGGGCGGGATGGCTGGTCAATACACAGGCGGACCGCAGCTATTTTTACCAGAACTTCACCATGGAGCTTCTAAAGAGCAAAGGGTGCGTGGGGTGGCACTGGTTCCGCTATATGGACAACGACCCGGAGGACGTGGACGGAGACTCTTCGAATCTCGACGCGAACAAGGGTATCGTGGACACCGAGTTCAACCACTACACCGACCTGTGGGATTTGATGAAGGAACTCAATACTAACATTTACCGACTTATACAGCATTTCGACAAATAACCTGAAATTTTGAAATTTCGACGATATGAAAAAGTACGGATTTATCGCAAGCCTTGCATTTGCGGCGCTGACCGCGGCCACGTTCACTGCCTGCGACGGGAGTGACGACCCGGTGGTCTATACCGAACCGGTGGTGCAGTTCTCCACGGAACAGACCTCTTTCGATATCAAACTCGGCGAGACTGTGGAGATAACGGCGGATGTCCAGCCGGAGGGCAAAGTCTACATTAAATGGTTCGTGGACGAGGTACTCGAATCCACCACTGGAGAATTTTCCTATACCTTCAACGAACCGGGTAAACACACAATCTCCTTCTCGGCCAAGAACGGCTCGGGCGAGGTGACGCGCGATTTCACGGTAAATGTCGCCGATGTATTCGACGTGGAACTCTCCATAGGCGACGAGGACGAAATAGAAATCGACCAGTACGAATACCTTACAGTGGTAGCCATCGTCAACAGCGGACAGGACATAACCCATAGCTGGTACCTCGAGGGCAACCTTATCTCCAACGAACGCATACTGGAATACCAGATGATGGAACCCGGAAGGCAGGAGATGCGCTACGAAGGTTACAACTCGGCGGGAAGCTATGAGCGGACGTTCCGGGTCAACGTGAAGGAACGGGGCCTCTATATCGAAATGTCCTACGAGGACGACCTGTGGGAGGACTGGATCGAGGAAGATATCGAAATCACCGCCAACGTTATCTACGGCGGCTCCACCGCCGTTCATGAATGGAAACTGAATAACACGGTCGTCTCAACAACGAACGTATTCTTCAAAAACTTTGAGAAAGACGAAGAAGGCGAATACACGCTTACTTACACCTGTACAACAGATACTGAGCAATTCTCGCGCACCTATACCATCAAGGTTTGGTATGCATGGCTCATAGACGATTACGAAAGTTACCAAGCCGGATTGGTTGTGAACGAAGGGGTTATTCCCAATTTTAAACCTGGCAATCCCGATGTTTGCACTATATACTCACTGCAGGATAGTGAAAAGGGCCCCCTGAATATGAGTTCGCAGGTACTTAGCCAGGATCATCCAAACAATGTCGGTACATCCGGATTCATCGACTTCGATATCCGTTCCATACCCAAGTGGCAAAAGGCATCCAAACTCAAATTCCTTTATAACAACCTTGGTAATAACCGTGATGTGATAGCAAGGTACTTAAGCCAAAACGATGAAAAGGGCGATTGCACGGTATCCGCTGTCCAGGTCGGTTACGACGGCTGGCAGGAAGTGGAGATAACATACGATCCGGCAACCATGTCCGGCATGGAGGGTTTCCGGATACGCCCCCTCAACCGTCATATCGGAGGCCCCGGTGTCGACTATGCAAAATGTTACATGGACGATGTCTATCTATGTAAATACTAATAACATAATTCTTCGAGCCGGACGGACACCTGCCCGTCCGGCTTTTTAACCGGATACTATGCAAAGAATTATTTGCCTTGTCATTATAATAACCTTTTTTTGCGGGCGGCTCGCTGCACAGCCGGTTTACAAGGACAGCGGCGCCCCGCTCGAGGAGCGCGTGAGCGACCTTCTGAGGCGGATGACCCTCGAAGAGAAAATAATGCAGCTCAACCAGTGGACCTACGGTCGGAACGACAATGTGAACAATCATGAAAAAGCGGAGCGGCAAGTCGACCCCACCATTGGTTCAGTAATTTACCGAAGTACCTCTCCCGCTCTGCGCAACGAACTTCAGCGCCGGGCGATGGAAGAGACCCGGCTGGGTATACCGATACTGTTCGGATTCGACGTCATACACGGTTACCGAACCATTTTCCCTATTCCGCTCGCTCAGTCGTGTGCGTGGGACGCGGAGCTGGTCCGTGAAGGATGCAGGGTTGCCGCCACGGAAGCATACCTTACCGGTATAGACTGGACCTTCTCCCCGATGGTGGACGTAGCGCGCGACGCCCGCTGGGGCCGCGTGGCGGAAGGCTACGGGGAGGACCCCTACCTGAACGCCGTGCTCGGAACGGCGGCCGTAGAAGGTTACCAGGGAGACGACCTGTCCCAGCCGTACAATATCGCGGCCTGCCTTAAACACTACGTGGGGTACAGCCTTTCGGAGGGCGGACGCGACTATCACTATACCGATATTTCTGGCCAGACGCTCTGGGAAACGATGCTGCCGCCGTTCGAGGCCGGGGTCGCGGCCGGAGCAGCCACAGTGATGAGTTCTTTCAACGATATCAGCGGCATCCCCGGCTCGGCCAACCGCTATACCCTAACGGAGATTCTCAAAGAGCACTGGGGCTTCGACGGGTTCGTGGTGTCGGACTGGGGTTCGGTGGAACAGCTGGTTAACCAGGGTGTAGCCGCAGACCGCCGGGAAGCCGCCATGAAGGCCTTTATGGCCGGAGTGGAGATGGACATGGTGGACAATGCCTATAAGGACCACCTCGGGGAATTGGTCTCCGAAGGTCTGGTACCCGTCGGGAATATAGACGAGGCGGTCCGCAGGATACTACGCGTCAAGTTCCGGCTCGGGCTGTTCGACGATCCCTATACGCCGGAACTGCCGGAGGAGGATCGCTACCTGCTGCCGGAATTCCGCCGGGCGGCGGAACGGGCGGCGGCAGAGTCGATGGTCCTGCTGAAGAACGAAAGGTCGGTACTGCCGCTGACCGACCCTGCGGCCCGTATAGCCCTGATAGGGCCGATGGCGGACGAAAGGGTCCACCTGATGGGTTCGTGGGAAGGTAAGGGTCTCGCCGACGACGTCAGGAGCATTCTCGACGGTATGCTGTCTGAGTTCGGTCCCGACCGGATTATGACCGCCCGCGGTTGCGGATTCGACGGTGACGACACATCCGGCTTCGACGAAGCCGTCAGGATTGCCGCCGGTGCCGACGTGGCGGTGTTGTGTCTCGGAGAGATGGAGCACTGGAGCGGCGAGAACGGCACACGGTCAACCCTCGCGCTTCCCGACGTTCAGGAGCGGCTTGCCGCGGAAATCCACCGCACGGGTACCCCGGTGGTACTGCTCCTTTCGAGCGGGCGGCCGGTGGAACTTGCGCGGCTCGAATCCCTCGCCGACGCCATCCTTGTCGTCTGGCAGCCGGGTACATGCGGCGGCGTCGCCGTAGCCGGGATCCTTTCGGGAAGGACCAACCCGTCCGGGAAACTCTCCATTACCTTCCCGCTCCATACGGGTCAGATACCCATATACTACAATATGCGCAACCCGGCACGCCACAATCAGGGCCTGTACCAGGATATACCCTCCGCACCGCTCTATGAGTTCGGCCATGGGCTGAGTTACACCACCTTCGAGTACGGGGAGATATTCCTGCCCGAAACCGTGTTCAGCCGCAATGAAACTATCACCGCCGAAATCGAGGTGCGCAATACCGGTGCGAGAGACGGGAAAGAGGCGGTCTTATGGTTCGTAACAGACCCTGTGGCGTCCATTTCGCGGCCGGCTAAGGAATTGAAACATTTTGAAAAACAGGATATTCCTGCCGGGGAATCCAGAACCTACCGCTTCGAAATAGTTCCCGAACGCGACCTCTCGTTCGTCGATGCGCGGGGCGGGCGGCACCTCGAAAACGGCGAATTTATCCTCACGGTTGGAAACCGGAAAATAAAGTTCGAACTTACGGACTAAAACTATTCCTTATGAAAAGATATATTTTCAGTACCATGTTGTGTTCGCACATCTTGATACTTGTAATTCAGGCGGGGGCACAGCCTGCGCCGCAAATCGTCAATATCGCTGCGCGCGAAACCCAGTCGCTCGACGGGCTGTGGAAAACCATTGTCGACCCGTTCGAGAACGGTTATTACGATTACAGGCGCATGCCAACGGCCAACGGCTATTTCCAGGACCACGACTTCCGTGCCGACAAGACCGTACTCGAAGAGTATAACTTCAATACCGACAGGACCCTACGAGTCCCGGGCGACTGGAATACCCAACGCGAATCGCTCTATTATTACGAAGGCACCGTCTGGTACCGCCGTCTGTTCGATTTCACTCCGCGTGACGGCGAACGGGTGTTCCTCCATTTCGGCGCAGTCAATTACGAGGCCATCGTGGGATTGAACGGCGAGATAATCGGCTCTCACGTAGGAGGGTTCACCCCGTTCAATTTCGAAATTACAGACTATCTGCGCGAGGGTGAAAACTCGCTCGTAGTGAAGGTCGACAACAAACGGCTCGCCGAGGGCGTACCCACGCTCAACTCCGACTGGTGGAACTACGGCGGCATTACACGCAGCGTCAACGTGGTGCGGGTTCCTGATACTTTTATCCGGGATTACAGCGTCCAGCTTGCCAAAGGCTCCACGGACCGGATTACGGGCTGGATCCGCACCGACGGCGCCAACCCGCCTTCCGGTGCGACCGTAGAGATACCCGGGCTCGGCGTCCGGCAGGCGGTTGAACTGGATGAGAGCGGCTACGGCGCATTCGAAATAAGCGCAGCCCCATCACTGTGGTCGCCGGAAGACCCGCGGCTTTACGAAGTGAAGATAACGGCGGGACGCGACAGCGTAGAGGACCGAATCGGATTCCGCACCATAGAGACCAGCGGCACCGACATCCTGCTGAACGACCGGAAGATATTCTGCCGCGGAATATCCATCCACGAGGAGGCCGCATACGGCAGCAGCGGCCGGGCATTCTCCCGCGAGCAGGACCTCGTCCTGCTAAACTGGGCGAAAGAGATGGGCTGTAATTTCGTGCGGCTGGCCCACTATCCCCACAACGAGGATATGGTACGGCTTGCGGACGAGATGGGTCTTATGGTCTGGTCTGAAATACCGGTCTACTGGACCATCCAGTGGACCAATCCGGAAACCTACCTCAACGCCGAAGCCCAGCTTACCGATATGGTGACCCGCGACCGTAACCGGGCCTCGGTGGTAATTTGGTCGATGGCTAACGAGACTCCCCGCTCGCCCGAAAGGCTGGCCTTCCTGTCGAGGCTTATCGACAAGACCCGTGCGATGGACGACACACGGTTAATCTCGGCCGCTATGGAGAAAGAGAGCGCCGGGCCGGACCTGCTCACCGTCCACGACGAACTGCTCGACCTGGTGGACCTGATAAGTTTCAACCAGTATGTGGGATGGTACGATGGTTCGTCCGAGAAGGTGGACCGCGTGAACTGGGTGTTCGACCGCGATAAGCCGGTATTCATTACCGAACTGGGCGCGGGCGCATTGTACGGCAACCACGGGGATGCCTCCGAACGATTTACCGAGGAGTATATGGAGGATATGTATACCCGTACGGTCGATATGCTGGAACGGGTACCGGGCCTTGCCGGGGTCACCCCGTGGATACTAAAAGACTTCCGCTCTCCGCGCCGCCAGATGTGTGACATTCAAGACGATTTCAATCGCAAAGGCCTCATTTCGGAGAACGGCGGACGCAAAAAAGCGTTCTACGTAATGCAGAAATGGTACGAGGAATTAAGGCGACGTTACGAACAATAAACAGACGGTCGACAACCGCACCACCCAAATTTCTTTACTGACAGGTTTAGGAATTGTTTTGAGCGCCACCCCCGGGATGTCAGGTCCCGGGGGTGTTTCGGTATGGCTACCGGTCGTGTATCATCCGAAATCGGGTATATATGAACGGTCAATGTTATAGTACCTCATAGATTAACCATACCTGTATAACAAACTCTAATTTATTCGTTTTATATGATATAAAATTGATAGGAAGATTAAATTATCGATATTTTATGTTAAAAATATGATTATAAATTTCTATTTTTATTGCGATCTATACTACTCAGGCAAACCACATTTTATCATTATTAAATACTATCCGGACAATTTCTTTCCACGGAAAAGAGGTTTATGAGTTGCATAATGTGTGACATAAAAAGTATTGTTTTCTGTAAAATAGAACAGGAAATCTTTGGTGGTGTAAAAATTTCTGCTAACACACACACACACACACCCCCACCCACACACCCACCCACCACGCCTCGCGCGGAATTTA
>JAJBVT010000004.1 GCA_020859685.1 Rikenellaceae bacterium | reverse complement strand
GTGCTATACATAAGTAGTTAAAATACAAATTGTTACATAATTAATTATATTAATCTGAAACCGTAAGTTTGAAAATAGTTTTCGCCACAAACAACAGACACAAACTGGAGGAGGTGTCGCAGATTCTCGGCGACCGCTTCAAGCTCCTGACACCGGCCGACTGCGGCCTGACGGACGAAATACCGGAGGAGCAGAACACCCTCGAGGGTAATGCCCTTCAAAAGGCCCGCTATGTAAAGGAACGCACCGGTTACGACTGTTTCGCGGACGATACCGGGCTGGAGGTCGCCGCGTTGGGCGGGGAGCCGGGGGTCCGCTCGGCCCGATACGCCACCGACGGCCACGACCATGCCGCAAATACCGCCCTCCTTCTGAAAAACCTCGTGGGCAAGGCCGACCGGTCGGCCCGGTTCAGGACCGTTATCGCCCTTATCCTCGACGGGCGGGAATACCTGTTCGAAGGTGAGGTGCGCGGAGCGATAACCCGGACCGCGGCGGGCGACAAGGGGTTCGGTTACGACCCCGTATTCCGGCCGGAGGGGTATACCCAGACCTTCGCCGAGCTGCCGGCAGAGGTCAAGAACCGGATTTCCCACCGCGGCGAAGCGGTGCGGAAGCTGGCGGAGTTCCTGGCGGGATACAGCCCGCAGGGGTAATTTATTCTCGGGAAGGGAATCGGGTATGTCGCCTTTTTTATACGACAGTCAAGGGTATCCGGTCCCCGATGTGTCGGGACAATTTCCCATTACCCGGGTATTTGATTAAGTAGGTTAAACCGGGTCCTGTTCCGGGATTAAATCGCAGAGGACCTATAAATCCATATTCCCGTACCGTATTTGTACATACCGGTAGCGGCGCGGACCTGTTAACCGGTGCGTGTGGGCGCTAAAAAACAGCCCTGCCTTCCGAAGGCAGGGCTGTTTTCGTTTTTTACGCCGGGACAACCTTACGGCTACTCCTGCATAAGGATTTCCAGCATCTGGATGGCCGCTCCCGCTATGGGCGTTCCGGGGCCGAAGATGGCCGCCGCGCCGTCGCGGTAGAGCTGGTCATAATCCTGATGCGGTATCACACCGCCCACGATTACTATAATGTCTTCGCGGCCCAGCTTCTTCAGCTCGCCGATTATCTGCGGCACGAGGGTCAGGTGCCCGGCGGCGAGCGACGAGACGCCCACGATATGCACGTCGTTCTCCACGGCCTGCTTGGCGGCCTCCTCCGGGGTCTGGAACAGCGGTCCCATATCCACGTCGAAACCGATGTCGGCATAGCCGGTGGCGACCACTTTGGCGCCGCGGTCATGACCGTCCTGCCCGAGCTTGGCAATCATAATACGCGGCTGGCGGCCCTCCTTCTTGGCGAAGTCGCGCGCCATCTGCTGTGCTTTTTCGAAATCCGAGTCCTGTTTCACTTCCGACGAATATACTCCTGAAATTGAACGTATAACGGCTTTGTAGCGGCCAACTACCACCTCGCAGGCGTCCGATATCTCGCCGAGCGAGGCGCGCACCTTTGCGGCTTCGACGGCCAGCGCCAGCAGATTGCCCTGCTTGGTCTTCACACACTCGGTAATGGCGGCGAGGGCGGCCTGTACCGCGGCCTCGTCGCGGTTGGCGCGAAGTTCCTTGAGGCGTTCGATCTGCGCCAGACGAACGGCGGTGTTGTCCACCGCGAGGATGTCGATAGGGGCCTCCTTTTCGAGGCGGTACTTGTTCAGGCCCACGATAACCTCCTGATTGGAGTCGATACGCGCCTGCTTGCGGGCGGCGGCCTCCTCGATACGCATTTTGGGGATACCGGTCTCGATAGCCTTGGCCATCCCGCCCAGTTTTTCCACCTCTTCGATAAGCTCCCACGCCTTGTGGACAATCTCGTTGGTGAGCGATTCCACGTAGTAGGAACCTGCCCACGGGTCGACACCGCGCGTGATGTCGGTCTCTTCCTGTATGTATATCTGCGTGTTACGCGCTATGCGGGCCGAAAAGTCGGTCGGCAGGGCGATGGCCTCGTCAAGGGCGTTGGTGTGCAGCGACTGGGTGTGTCCCAGAGCGGCGCCCATCGCCTCGATGGCCGTGCGGGCCACGTTGTTGAACGGGTCCTGCTCGGTGAGAGACCAGCCCGAGGTCTGCGAGTGGGTACGCAGGGCCAGCGATTTGGGGTTCTTCGGGTCGAACTGCTTCACGATTTTGGCCCACAGCAGGCGCGCGGCCCTCATCTTGGCTATCTCCATAAAGTGGTTCATCCCGATGGCCCAGAAGAAGGAGAGGCGCGGGGCGAACGTGTCGACGCTCATCCCGGCGTTCACGCCCGTACGGAGGTACTCCAGCCCGTCGGCAAGGGTGTAGGCAAGCTCGATATCGGCCGTAGCCCCGGCTTCCTGCATATGGTAGCCCGAGATGGAGATGGAGTTGAACTTGGGCATATTCTTCGAGGTGTACTCGAAGATGTCCGCGATTATCTTCATCGAAAATTCGGGCGGGTAAATATATGTATTACGCACCATGAACTCCTTGAGAATATCGTTCTGGATGGTGCCGCTCAACTGGTCGAGCGTACAGCCCTGCTCCAGTCCGGCCACGATGTAGAAGGCCAGAACCGGAAGCACGGCCCCGTTCATGGTCATCGACACCGACATCTGGTCGAGCGGTATCCCGTCGAAGAGCACCTTCATATCCTCCACCGAGCAGATAGACACCCCGGCCTTACCCACGTCGCCCACCACGCGCGGGTGGTCGGCGTCGTAGCCGCGGTGGGTGGCAAGGTCGAAAGCCACCGAGAGGCCCTTCTGCCCGGAGGCGAGGTTACGGCGGTAGAAAGCGTTGGATTCCTCGGCGGTGGAGAAACCGGCGTACTGGCGCACCGTCCACGGGCGCATTACGTACATCGTGGAGTAGGGCCCGCGCAGGAACGGCGCTATACCGGCCGCATAATTGAGGTGTTCCATACCTTCGAGGTCCTCCCCGGAGTAGCTGGTCTTTACGGGTATCTGCTCGGCGGTCATCCAGACCTTGTCGCCGCCGCACCCATCGGAGGTGCAGCCCGCGGCCGCTTCCCCCTTGTATGATAAATCGCTGTATTTTGCTCTCATTGTAATGCTTTTTTAGATACCGAGGTCGGCAACGTATTGCTTAAGGGTTTCGAGCACGTTGCTGCGAACGTTGATAAAGTTGCCGATACCCTGCGCTTTCAGCTCCTCCATACTTGCCGGAGCGCCCGCCACCACGAGGATGGCCTTACCGCCCAGAAGTTCTTTTACCCGGGGGGCGAGGGCGGCGTAATCGTCGTCCGCGGCGCAGAGTACGATTATCTCGGCACCCGAAGAGAGGGCCTTGCGCGCTCCTTCCTCCACGTCGGCGAAGAAGTTGTTGTCTATTACGCGGATACCCGCACAACCGAAGAAGTTGCTCGAGAACTGCGACCTTGCGCGGGCCATAGCCAGCGAGCCGCAGGTGAGCATAAAGGCTTTAGGCTCGCGGCCGCTCCGGTCTACCCTCAGGCGGAGCTCCTCGAAGGCCATGCCGCCGCGGTAGGGCTTCAGGGTCTTGACTTCGCCTTCGCCTCCGCAGGTGCAGTCGTCACAGCCGCAGTTGCAGTCACCGTCGCTATTGCCGCCGCATCCGCAGTCGCCCTTGTCGCTTTCGCATCCGCAACTGTCGCAGCCGCAGTTGCAAGCCTTGCGCGATACGGTCTTTTCGGTTATCTCCTCGCCTGCCGTCTCGTTAAAGTTCGGATACTGGTTGGTACCCAGCAGTATCTGGCGGCGGGTAGCGATGTTGTGGTCTTTCCTGTTGGCCGACTCTTCGATCTTGTCCTGAATAAATCCGGTTTTGAACGCTTCGATATAGCCGCCCTTGTCTTCCACCTCCCGGAATAGAGCCCACGCCTGCTCGGCGATGCTCCGGGTGAGGGTCTCGATATAATAGGAGCCGCCCGAGGGGTCGACCACGCTGTCGAAATGAGACTCGTTCTTGAGCAGCAGTTGTACGTTGCGTGCGATGCGAGACGAGAACTCGGTCGGGCACGCGTAAGCCGCGTCGAACGGAAGGACCTCGAGCGAGTGAACTCCCGCTATCGAGGCGCTCATTGCCTCGGTCGTGCCGCGGAGCATATTCACGTACGGGTCGTAGACCGTCAGGTTCCATTTGGAGGTTACGGCATGGACGAACATCTTCTCCGAGCGGCCGCATTTCGGGTCGTAGGCCTTTATAATGTTGGCCCACAGCATCCTCGCGGCGCGGAACTTGGCTATCTCCATAAAATAGTTGGAACTTACGGCCATCGAGAAGCGAATCGAACCGGCTGCCTGGTCCGCCGTAAGACCGGCTTCCATCAGCTTCACCACATACTCATGGCCTGCGGCCAGCGTAAAGGCCAGCTCCTGCACGATGGTCGAGCCGCTGTTATGGAACTGATGGCCCGATACGCCGGTGAAACGGAGCCGTGGATATTCGGCTCCCCTCTTTACCAGCTCCGCTATCCGGGCGAAACAAACGCTGCCGTCCTCACAGCAACCGAACGCCCCCTTGAGCGAGAGCCTCGTGATAAGGGGGTCGATAACGAAATTGGCACGTACCTTCTCCGGGTCGGCCCCTTCGCTCTCAAGTCGGGCGATAAACCGCTCCGCCGCACTTGCGGCACCTGCCCCGCTGAAAGTCAGCTCCACGGCCGCCGGGTCGATGCCCTTAAGCAACTTTCCGAACCCTTCTTCGCATACTTCGTCGCAGCGCAGAACGAAACCTACGGCTTCCGCCCCGCCCGCAATCGCTTTAAGCGCTTCTGCGTTGGCCGAGACCGGGTCCTTCACCGTTACGGTCTGCTGAACCCGCCATTTGTTGC
Organism: Rikenellaceae bacterium; assembly: GCA_020859685.1. Taxonomy (GTDB): domain Bacteria; phylum Bacteroidota; class Bacteroidia; order Bacteroidales; family Rikenellaceae; genus WRDF01. Next base: position 53,622 of record JAJBVT010000004.1, on the reverse strand, counting down.
ATTTACCCGTGCTGCGGACGTAGGGGAACTCCCCGATGCCCGCCCCGAGGTGCCTGACCGCTTCGAGGTCCTCCGCCCTGTAATAGGGCCTTACGTCGAACCCCTCGGCCGTCTTCCATACCAGTTTCTTCTGGTAATCGGCGCCTTTTAGGTCTGCTGTAATCACCTCTTCCCACTTCTCCGTAGAGACGGGTGGAAATTCGGTAAGCAGCTTTTGCTCCTTGTTTGCCATAACTATTATGAATTGTGTTGTTTAAGATTCTAACGTAACCGGGACCGACGGCCCTCACGGATTTCGGACACCAAAGTTACTAAACTTTTATCTAATACCGTAAGTGTCTGTTATATTTTTCACGGTAAGCCGGTGCGGCACCGGCGGCCGGGACCGACGCGGCAGGGGTTTTGCCGGTACTACGGCCGGGGAGGTATGGTCGTCCGGAACCGTCCCCGCCGGTGGAGATTGGCTCCGGGCGGTATAACGGCAGGAGGAAAAAGAGTATATTTGCCGGTAAGGCTCCCGGTACGGCATACGGACCACTGTTTTCCTGCGGAGAGTTTTACCGCCGCCATGATACGATGACCGGGGGATGGGATTACCCGTAAGAACCTTCGGAAACCGGTGACTATTTACAATTTTACACCGATTGTTTTCAGCAGCCCGCCGGGGCGGTTCGGCGGGGCGCAAGTCTGTACGGCAGACGTTGTTTCTCAATCTTTACATAGAGATGTAATTACCGAAAATATTACCGATGTACCGGAACCTGAACGAATATATAGAACGGCTCGAGGCAATGGGCGAACTCCTCCGCGTGGGCGCGAGGGTGGACCCCGTGTACGAGATTGCCGAAATTACCGACCGTATGTCCAAAACCCCGGGAGGGGGGAAAGCACTGCTTTTCGAGGATACCGGCACTGGGTTCCCCGTGCTGACCAATATGATGGGTTCCGACCGGCGCATCGCCGCCGCGCTGGGAGCCGGGTCGCTGGACGAAATAGGCGACCGGCTCGACCGGCTGGTTGCCGGAGCCATGTCGCCGAAAGAGGGGCTGTGGGAGAAGCTGTCGATGCTCCCCCTGTTGGCCGGGGCCGCCCGGTGGATGCCCCGTAAGACGGGCGGCAGGGGCGAGTGCCAGCAGGTGGTATACCGCGGCACGGAGGTCGATTTGGGGATACTGCCGGTACTCAAGTGCTGGCCGTACGACGGGGGGCGGTTCGTTACCCTGCCGCTGGTCCATACCGAAGACCCCGATACAGGCGCCCGTAACGTGGGCATGTACCGGATGCAGGTTACCGGGCCGGATACCACCGGGATGCACTGGCACCTGCACAAGACCGGTGAGCGCCATTACCGCGCCTACGCGCGGCGGGGAGAGCGGATGCCCGTGAGCGTGGCCCTGGGCGGGGACCCCGCCTATACCTACTCCGCCACGGCACCCATGCCGGACAACCTGGACGAGTACCTGCTGGCCGGGTTCCTGCGCGGCCGGGCGGTCCGGCTGGTAAAGTGCCTTACCAATGACCTATACGTCCCGGCCGACTGCGATATCGTGATAGAGGGGTATGTGGACCCGGCGGAGGAGAAATTCACCGAAGGCCCGTTCGGCGACCATACGGGCTTCTACTCACTCGAGGACCTCTACCCGCGCTTTCATGTTACGGCCGTCACCCACCGCCGCGGCGCCGTCTACCCGGCCACCGTCGTCGGCATTCCGCCGCAGGAGGACGCATATATCGCCAAAGCCACGGAAAAAATATTCCTCGCCCCCATCCGGGCCGCAATCCAGCCGGAGGTGAAGGACCTCTATATGCCGCCGGAAGGGGTGGCGCACAACCTCGCGCTGGTCTCCATCGACCGGCAGTACGACGGGCAGGCGTTCAAAACGGCATCGGCTATGTGGGGCGCGGGGCAGATGATGTTCAACAAGGTGATGCTGGTCGCGGGGGCGGATACCGATATCCGCGACGCCGGGCAGGTGGCCGCACTCCTGCGGGGTGTAGCTGTTCCGGACGATATACTCCTTTCGCGCGGAGTGCTGGACGTGCTCGACCATGCGACCGCCACGCCGGGCTCCGGCGGCAAGCTGGCCCTCGACCTGACGGGCAAGACCGCCCCCAACGGTGAGGTATCTTTGCCTGAAGGGCTGCCCCTGCCGCCGGGGGCGGCCGTTGTGGATGTCTCCCTTGCCCGGGAGTGGGCCGTGGTGCTGGTAGGTTACCGGGATGCCTCGCCTGCCGACCTTACCGGGCTGGCCGATGCGCTTCTGGATTCCGGGGTCCGGTTTATAGTCGCGGTGGACCGTGCCGTTCTGACCCTTAGCCCGGGCGATATCCTGTGGCACGCGGCCGGAAATTACGAGCCGGGACGCGATACGACACTCCGCGGCGGTATATTGATCGCCGATGGCCGAACAAAATATCCGTACCGGGAGGGCTTCCCGCAGAGGGTTCCGAACGTGGTGACCTCGTCGTCCGAAACGGTTGCCCTCGTGGACCGGCGCTGGGAGGAGTACGGGACAGGCGGTTTCATTCCGTCTCCGTCGGAGAGATACGCCCCCCTCCGGTCGTCGCCGTCCGCGGCGGTGGGCGGGGAAGGGGAATCCGCCGGGCAAATCTAATCCGGGTCCATAATGCGGGCCGCCGGGTGGAGAGATTTTTGCATCGGTTCGGGGTTGCGGACGGATAATACAGGTACCGGTTTTGCGTTTGTTTTAATAGTTGCGGGCGGGGGTGGCGATAAAAGGAAAAAAAGCTACCTTTGCGGGTGATCTTTTACGGAATATGGGGAAACGGAACGGAAATAAGAAGGATAAGGAAAAAAAAGGCATATTGCACAGCAGGCGGGCGGTGAACGTCCTCTGGATTGTTATTGCCGCACCGGTCCTTCTGCTCCTTCTGATGATACTTATTACCGCGAGCGGGGCGTTCGGGAAGCTCCCCACCTTCGAGGAGCTGGAGAATCCGAAAAGTAATCTGGCCACCGAAATCTACTCCGAGGACGGGGTGCTTATCGGTACCTTCTTCGTCCAGAACCGTTCCTATGTGGACTATACCGAGTTGAACGATACCCTCGTGGCCGCGCTGGTGGCTACGGAGGATATGCGCTTCTATACCCATTCGGGTATCGACTTCGTATCGCTCGCCCGCGTCGGATTCAAAACCGTGGCGATGGGCAACAGGAGTCAGGGCGGCGGCAGTACCATAACCCAGCAGCTGGCCAAGAACCTCTTCCCGAGGGATACCGTTTCGAACCGGAGCAAGGTTTCGAAGGTCTCCAAACTCGGAATTTCCAAACTCAAGGAGTGGATAACGGCCGTGAAGCTGGAGCACAACTATATGAAGGAGGAGATAATCGCCATGTACTTCAATACCGTGGAGTACGGTAGCAACGCCTTCGGTATCAAGTCGGCCGCTCAGACCTTCTTCAATAAATTACCTTCGGAGCTGACTGTCAACGAGGCGGCTCTGCTGGTGGGGGTAGTGAACGCTCCCACGAAATACAGCCCGGTCCGCAACCCCAACAACGCCACGGCAAGGCGCAATACGGTGCTCTCGCGCCTTCAGGAGTGTAATTTTATCAGCAGGAAACAGTACGACTCATTGAGTAAACTTCCCATTGTTTTGGATTTCAAGCCGATAACCCATAACGACGGGCAGGGGACCTATTTCCGCGCCATGATACAGTCGGTGATGACCGCCAAAAAACCGGAGAGGTCCCAATACTGGAACGACTGGGATTACGAGCAGGAGCTCAAGAGGTGGAACGAGAACCCCATATACGGCTGGTGCGAGAAGAACCGCAAGGCTGACGGCACGGCGTACAATATCTACCGCGACGGGCTGAAAATTTACACTACGCTAAACTCGGCGATGCAGACCTATGCCGAAGACGCCCTGCTGGACCGGCTCGCCAACCAGATACAGCCACGGATGGACCAGCAGATAAAACAGCGGGGCGGCGAAATATTCTACCGCCAGAGCAAGGACGATATCGAGAAAATCGTGCGCAACGCCATGCGCTACTCCGACCGGTACCGCAATATGAAAAAGGAGGGGGCGACGGACGAGCAGATAGAGGCCGCATTCAATACCCCGGTACAGATGGAGGTATTCAGTTACAAGGGCGATATCGACACTGTAATGACTCCGCGGGACTCGATTATCTACCACAAGAGCCTGCTGCGGGCGTCGTTCGTGGCTATGGACCCGCACAACGGCCATATCAAGGCCTATGTGGGCGGTCCGAATTTCCGGGTATTCAAATACGATATGGCCAAGCAGGGCAAGCGGCAGGTGGGGTCGACCATCAAACCGTTCATATACACATTCGCCATCGACCACCTCGGCATGTCACCGTGGACGATGGTGCCCAACGTGAGGGTAACCATAGAAACCGAGACCGGCGAGCCGTGGAGTCCGAAGGAGGCCAGCAGCCGGGAGGACCTGTACGACGGGTCGCTCAAACCGTTGCGGTACGGACTCGCAGCCAGCCGTAACAACTTCTCCGCCTGGATAATGAAGCAGGCAAAACAGCCCGCCGCCGTGGCAGATTTCATCCACCGTATGGGCATATCGAGCTTTATAGACCCTGTATATGCCCTATGTCTGGGGACGCCCGACGTGTCTCTTTTCGAAATGGTGGGAGCATACGGAACCTATGCCAACGGCGGGGTGTTCACCGAACCTATATTCGTTACCCGCATCGAGGACCGCCACGGTAACCTTATATCTACCTTCACGCCCACCACGTCGGACGCTATCAGCGAGCAGACCGCCTATACCATGATAGACATGATGAAGAGCGTGGTTTCGGGCGGTACGGCCAACCGTCTGAAATGGGAGTACGGTATCGACGGGGAGGCCGGAGGCAAGACCGGGACCTCGCAGGAGAACCGCGACGCGTGGTTCATGTGCATCGTGCCCAACCTTGTGATGGGAGCCTGGGTGGGTGGCGAGGACCAGAGCGTCCACCTGCTGTACGGCGCCGAGGGAGGTGTGCTGGCGCTTCCGATAGTGGGCAAGTTCCTCCAGAAGGTCTACGACGACCCGCGGCTGGGCGTGAAGAAGACCGATACTTTCCGGGTTCCCGAGACTATGCCGTCCTACAACACCACCGGTACCGTTACCCGCACCGAGGAGTACGGAACCCGTCTGGACGACGACGAGTTCTTCGACTGATAATATTTCCCGACCATATTATACTGTATTCGGGTTCATTGACAGGAACCTACGATACGCGAACCATTCCGGGAGGGTTTGCCGTATACTCTTGTTTTTCCGGTTCGTAAATAGGTTGTCCGGCGGCAGTGGACAGCTTCTGTCCGGATGTTAAGCCTTTTAGCCGGGGTGAAAGTTTCGTAGTCTTCCCGGGAAGCCGGGCAACCCCTTCCCCGAATACGCTGGCGCAACTTTTCTTTCGAAGGTGCGGGAAAATGTAATCTGATTCGAATGTTGTTTTTTCCGGTAGGTTACCGGAGTGTTATCGTATATAATAAAGCGTTACCCGTTTAGGCATACATCTTGTTTCCTTCCATCTGCCCTTGTGCTGCGGGGTGAGGGATTTGAAGGATACAGGAAAGATTGCACAGGATATGTTTACTATCGAATACAGGCTCCTCGACGGGCTGACTTTTCCGCAACGCGAAGCCGCGGGTCTGGATACCGCGGATTTCAGGGAAAGACTTTTCCTCGGCCGTTTCACCATGTCGGACTCGGTCCACCGGATAGTCCCGGATATGGACGATATCCCGCTTCTCGACTTTTCGCTGTGCCTTCTGGATATCCATCACAACCTTCGCGACGGAGTCCGGGAAGACAATTACGAGATTCCATCGTCGGATGAGATGATTTCGTTCGTGAGGCAGGGGGAACGGGTGGATATGGAACCCACGTTCGACGATATCCTTATCTCGGCCGGGCTGGACGAATTCGGGGAACAGGTACGACTTTTCAATAAACGGTTGATACTGCAACTTGTGGAGTTGAACCCGTCCCTGTACCGCAACAAGCTGTTCCTTACCTATACCAACCTCGTGCAGTTGATATAATTTGCTTTTATCGGGTAATAAGCCTTTTACATATTAGGATGCGGATGGGCCTATTCGGCCGCTAAAGCCTCGAACGACCGGGCGATGGAGACTATGTCGTAAACGGACGGGTCAGGCAAGGTTGCGGCCCTGCCGTAATCCCCGTCGAGAAAGCGGGTAAACTCCGTAGAATCGAACCTGTCGGAGCTGAAAGAGTAGACGGGCCTGCCGGTCAGGCTGTAATCTATAAGTTTACTCGGAGTGGCCGTGCCGTAATTGAAATTGTGGTTGACCAGAAAATCGGCCGTCGCCAGCGCCGGGATAAGCCGGTTGCGCGGCAGTGGGGCGTGGACTGCGATTTCACCGCGGCATAACTGCCGATAGTTACCGAGCATTTCATCGAAATAGGGGTCCCGGTCGATAAGGTAGAGGTCGAACCGGAAGTCCCGACCCGAGTCGGCAAGGAAACTCAGCAGAGGCTCCGGATCGCGGGTATTGCGGTAAAACCGCCCGGCGAACGCAAAGGTCGGCCGGTCGTTTTTTTTATATGGCGGTAAGACTATGCCGCTATTGTCGAAGCCCTGCGGGATAACGGAGATTTTTGAGGCGGGCTTGAACGGCAGGTAAACGGGCAGGGCGTTTTCGACCGGCACGATGAACCGGTCGAAGAACCTGCCCGCCCGGCGCATGAACCGGTCGTACAGAGGAAGGTAACTGCTGTTGTACTCCCCGCGCATCGGGGGGTCGCTGAACTCGGCGACCTTGCAACGGGCTGTGAGGGATTTGTTACGCCGGAAGGCGTTTATTACCGCCCGGTGGATGGCTACCGGATAGGAGACGGATATCAGCAGGTCGTACTCGCCCTGCATGGCACACAGCCGACGGAAGATACCCTTATCGTACTTTGCGAAATATTCGTGGTTATATATATAAAGTATGGCCCTGACCAGCCATTGGGGCAGGGCGCGGCGAACCTTTCCCGTCGCCGCATTCGGCCCTCCGGTGAGTATGGGTCCCTCGCCAAACCGGAACCGGATGCCGTCGTACAGCCGTGGCAGGTCGGCGAATAGGGCTTTATTGGGGAGCACCACGGTCACTTCGTGCCCCCGCCGGGCGAACGCCTTCGCCAGTTCGGCAGTCCGGTAGGCCCGGGGAGTGATTTCCGGCTCGAAGAAGTAGGAGACGATAACTATTTTCATGGCTTTTCCTTCGCACCTTTTAGCAGCCCCACGGTGATACACCGGCGCATTATCAGCAGGTATTTGGCTTTGGCCGCCTTGCCCGTAAGGCAGTAACCGGCGGCTATGAGAAGTGAGGCACCCCATTTGATGCCTTCTGAGAACAGTCTTACTATATATTTACCGCGCGACTTAGCCAGCGTCCGGGTACGCTCGGAGACACCCCCCATGTAGTTCAACCGCTCGAAGTATTCCCGCGTCAGCCTCTCGGGTCCTATGATGTGGAATATTTCCGGACCGGGTACCCAATAGACCTTCCCGCCGATGCGGCGTATCCTTTCGAACAGCTCTTTTTCTTCGCCGGCAAGCAGGGCCTTGCCGCTGCGGCCGTAGGCGGGGTCGAACAGGCCGGCTCGGTTCAGGGTCTCCCTGCGGAAAGCCATATTGCCGCCGAACGGATTCCGGCCCCGGGGGAATTGCCGTACCCGAGGGCTCAGATCGAGGGTTCCGGCCACCGGCACCTTCGTATAGCGGGACATCCACTCCGGTCGGCCCGCTTCGTAGAGCGGGGTAATCTTACCACCGGCCGCCGCCGCATCCGGATGGCCGTCAAAAAACTCCAGATAGCCGGCGGCGAAATCTTCGTTCACCAGCTCGTCGTCGTCTATTATGGCGATGATATCGCCCCGGCATTCGGTTATTCCCCTGTTGCGGGCGTGCGAAAGGCCCTGCTCCGCTTCGAAAACCATCCGTATATTTTCGGTTCCGGGACGGGATGCGGTAAAGCGCCCGAATACCTCCCCGGTATTGTCCGTGCTGTTGTTATCGACGATGACCGCCTCCCACAGGTGGGCGGGAAGCGACTGCGCCGTAAGGCTTTCGAGGGTGCGGACAAGGGTTCCGGGCCGGTTGTAGGTAGCAACGACTATGGAAAGGCGAACATCGGCGGAACGGCCCCCCGCTTCCGGGCACCCGTCCGCGGAAAACTTCCCGCCGCACCGGATATCCTCCACCTCCGCCGCGCCGTTATTACCGCCAGCCACTTCCCCGGTTTTTCGCATACGGCAAAAATAACAAAAAACAGCGGACTTAACCGAAGTTAAGCCCGCCGTGTCGAAGGATATGACTAAAAGACTAATTGAAGATATACCTCAGGCTGAACTGGAAGGCATACGTGGATGCCGAACGGGCCACAGGGCTGAAGGTCTTGGTGAGGGTTTCCGAACCGTTCCTCTGGAACTGGTAGCCGATTACGTCGTTATTGGCGTCTTTAACAACGGCAAGCGGGGTGGCGTTGTTCACGGTCTTCATGTTGCCCCATTTCCTGTTGATAAGATTGGCGACGTTGATAATGTCCACACCCAACTGAAGGGTGTTGGTCTTACCGCCTATGACGAAGTCGAAGTCGCGGACATATTTCAGGTCGAACCTACTCCTCCACGGCATTTTGGCGCCGTTACGCTCCGCATACTGCCCTTTGCGAGATTTGAGGTACTTATCCTGGTTCACATAAGCCCAGAAGTCCTCCGCTTGCTGAGCCGCGGAATAAGAACCGTCGGCATAGTCGATAAAGGTGAGTTCGTCCTTTGATTCGGGAACATATATAAGGTTGTACGCTCCGCCGTCGCCTACAACATTCGAGGTGTAGGTGTAAGAGAAACGGGTGTAGGTATAGCTCGAAGAGCCGTAGTAACCGAGGTTGCTGCCTTCGTAGAACAGTCCGAGCGACGTGTTCTTCTTAATGCGGAAGTCTACGGCCGCGATAAACCTGTGCGGGGCAACGTAACTGCCGTAGCTGAGCGAATGGTCGTTTACACCGTTGACGGAATAATTGTTCGTAGACCATGCCGAGGTCACCTGGTCACCGATTCCATCGGTCAGGGTACGGCTGTCGGAGTAGGTATACGCGGCCATCACAGACATACCGAAGTTGAACGACCTTTCGAGTTTTGCGGTTATAGAGTAGTACCAACCGTGCTTGTTTATATTTTCTATCAGGTAGGGCTGTACCGTCGAACCGGAAGAGTTGGTAGCATAATAGCCGTTGTTATAGTAGTCACGAACATCGTTTGCCGAGAGCCTCAGACCATCGGGTGTCGGGTCTTGGAGGCCGATGTTGGTCACGGCTACCGAATTGATATCACGGTTATATATTCCTTCCAGTGAGCCGAATACATCCCCCGGCAGGCGTACGTCGTAGGCAAGCGAAGTCTTCCAGGTCGAAGGCATTTTCAACTTCTTATCCATGATGGTCGGGCTTTGGGGAGCCACAATCGTGGAAGGGTTGAAGTTTCCGCCATAAAGGTCGTCAAGAATATCGTTGACGTTCGTATGAAAACTGGGTATCCTCGAGGGATTGTTCACAGAGGGGTTCGTGTAATAATAGTTGGTCTGCTGTACGCCGCTGTTACCCACGGCCGAAACGATCCATACGAAAGGCAGGCGGCCGGTAAAGATACCCGTACCTCCCCTGATTACATGCCTGCGGTCTCCCATAACGTCCCAGTTGAAGCCTACGCGCGGCGATACCTGCACCCGGGCCTTGGGCATCTGGTCGGTCGAGTAGGATTTGCCGTTGAAGCTGAGGGTGGCAAATTCCGGATTGTAATTGTCCTTCAGGCTCGGGAAGGTTGGGATTTCGAGACGGATACCGGCGGTGAGTTTGAAGTTGTTGGAGATGTCGATCTTATCCTGCAGATAGATAGAATACTGCTGGTAATCGAACGACGGGTATACCTGTGCGAGGTCTTCCCGGTTGGAGTGGGTAATCGCGAAGGCATAAGGCGTACGGTCGTTTACGAAATCGTCCCACGACGAGTATACATACCAACCTGCGCCCTGCTGCATATAACCGTTTTTAGTACGGTCGAACTCGAATTGGAAACCGGCCGTAAGGTTGTTGATACCCCAGGTCCAGTTCACGTCGTCAGTTACTATGAACGTCTTCACGTCGCGGAGGTTACCGTAGGTGAACGGGTCGAGACCGAAAGTAGCGTAGGGAACATTACTCGAATTATCCACATCCGAAAGTATATCCACCGTCGGGAAAGTACTGCCGTCCCAGCTGCGCGGCTCGTCCTGATGTGAGTATGTCACCCTCAGGGTGTTGGTTACAGAACCGAATACCGAGTTGAGCTCGGCGGCGACCGACGTGAAGTTCTGTTCCTGCCAGTACCTCGAGTTTTTGAAGTACATGGCGGTATTGTTGGTCCTCGAACCGCCGTTCGGGTAGGCAGAAGAACCTACCGGGTTCACCGACGAGGACGGGCTCGACGAATATTTAGAGTGGGTGGTGGAAAAACGAACGTTAAGTTTGTGGTTCTCGTGGATATTCCAGTCCACACGGGCGAGCAGTTTCCAGCTCGGTGTGTTGAGCGAATAACCCTCGTAAACGCCCGGGTCGTAACCGTAAGTATTTATGAGGTACTGGCGCATCATATCCATATCGGCTACCGTGGGGCGGTTGTAGTTGGTGCCGCTTCCCCACGCGTCGTTCGAGGAGGTACGGGCACGGGACGTAGGCCCGGGGCTGATTTCCCGCTCCATTTCGGCGTTGACGAAGAAGAAAAGTTTGTTCTTGATAATCGGGCCGCCGAAGGTAAGGCCGTACATATTGTTCTTCTGTTCGTCCCTGTCGAACTTCTCGTTCTTGATTTTATAGCCTTTGAAATTGTCGTTATTGAAGTAAGAGTAAACGCTCGCCTTGTATTCGTTGTCGCCCGATTTCGTAACGGCATTGATGGCGCCGCCGGTGAAACCGCTCTGGCGAACGTCGTAAGGCGTTACGCTTACGGTCATCTGGTCGAGCGCGTCGATGGAGATAGGCGAACCGCCCGCGGGAAGGTTCGAGCCGATACCGAACGCGTTGTTGAACGCGGCACCGTCCACCGTGACGTACGACTGGCGGTAGTTACCGCCGCCGATGGCAAGGCCGTTCGAGGTGGTGGCGGACTGCGGGGAGAGTTTGATGATATCGTTGAGGCTGCGGCTGGTGCTGGGCTGCATCGCCATCTTGTTGGCGTTCACCGTGGTGATTGCACCGGCCCTGTCGGTATTCATATTGTCGCGGCCCACGCCCCGTACCACGATCTCCTCCATTCCGAGCGCCGATTCGAACATCTCCGCGTCGAGTACGTAGTTGTCGCCCAGGGAGAGTTCTATGCCCTGATATTCGGTGGTGTGGTAACCGAGCATCTGCACCGCAACGGTGTAGGGACCGCCCGGGCGCATGTTGAGAATACGGTAATTACCGTTCAGGTCGACCGCCGTACCGTACTGCGTACCGGACGGGGTGTGGATAGCTACCACTGCTGCGCCGATAAGGGGCTGGCCGCTGGCGTCGGTAATCTTACCGCTCATACTCGAAGTCGTCACCTGTGCCATCGCAACCGTGGTAACGAACATTGCCAGAACAATTAAGGCAAGTTTTCTCATAAATTAATTTTTTGGGTAATTAAGTAATAATACTTCAGTTCGAAAGAAGGCTGTACCGGGGAAGTCAGGCCCCTTCGGGAAGGGGCGGGGAAGCTGTGCGTCAAGTAGATTTGTGTAAACCCTTTTCTTCATTCTACGGTTCCGGGCCGTTATAATGTTCGGTTCAGTGCTGCAAATTTATAACAATTCGCAATTATAGAACCCTCGTGTTAATAACTTTATAATCGATTTAACAATTATTTCATCTTGAATGTAGGTAAACCGGCCTTTTTCGCTTATACCTGAAACTTAACCGTTACATTTATTTTTATATTTGCGAGGATACACCTTAGCTATTTCACAATATTTCTTAATTTTATCGCATTCGACGCTTTCCGATGTCTCACCGTAACAAGTTAAAAATATGAATATAAGGATACGGCTCGTTTTGATGAACTTCCTCCAGTACGCCGTCTGGGGGGCATACCTTACGTCCATGGGTTCCTACCTGGTGAGCGTGGGGCTGGCGTCGAATATCGGGATTTTCTACGCGATGCAGGGAATAGTCTCCCTGTTTATGCCCGCGCTTATCGGGATTATCGCCGACCGGTGGGTTCAGGCCCAGAAGCTGCTCGGTATCTGCCATTTACTGGCGGCTCTGTTCATGGTGTCGGCCGGGTATTACGCCATGTCGGCCGGAGCTGACGTGGAGTTCGGGGTACTGTTTCCCCTCTACGCGCTGAGCGTGGCCTTCTATATGCCGACCATAGCGCTCTCCAATTCGGTGGCCTATTGCGTGCTCGGCTCGGCGGGTCTCGATACCGTCAAAGCATTCCCGCCGATTAGGGTGTTCGGGACGGTGGGGTTTATCTGCGCCATGCTGCTGGTGGACGTTACGGGATTCCAGCACACCTACGCGCAGTTTTTCGTCTCGGCCGCTCTGGGCCTGGCGCTGGCCCTCTACTCCTTCACCCTGCCGCGGTGTCCGGTGGATAAGGGAGGGGAGAAGAAGAGCATCGTGGAGGCGTTAGGGCTGAGGGCTTTCGCCCTGTTCAAGCAGAATAAGATGGCAATTTTCTTTATATTTTCCATGCTGCTCGGAGTGTCGCTCCAGATAACCAACGGTTTCGCCAATCCGTTTATCACCAGCTTCAAAGGAATACCGGAGTATGCCACTACATTCGGGGCCAACCATGCAAACGCCCTTATTTCGCTTTCACAGATTTCGGAAACCCTTTGTATATTGCTGATACCGTTCTGCCTTCGCAGGTTCGGCATAAAGAAGGTGATGCTGATGGCAATGTTCACATGGGTGCTGCGGTTCGGGCTGTTCGGGGCCGGTAATCCCGGTCCGGGTGTCTGGATGTTCGTGCTCTCGATGATAGTTTACGGTATCGCTTTCGATTTCTTCAATATATCCGGCTCGCTGTTCGTAAACCAGGAGACCGACCCGTCGATCCGGTCGAGCGCGCAGGGCCTGTTTATGATGATGACCAACGGCGTCGGAGCGACAATCGGGACCCTCGGGGCGCAGGCCGTCGTGGACAGGTTCGTCTACTCGGAGTCCACCCCGATGGGGCAGATAGAAGGGTGGAGCACGGCATGGTACATCTTCGCAGCATACGCGCTGGTGGTTACGATAGTGTTCGCCATTATTTTCAGGTACAAACACGAACCGGAGAGGCTCGGTAACGGGGCCGTGCATTGACCGGTACCGACGGGTCCTACGTGGAAAAATCATGCGCCGGTTATTGTTTATAATAATATCGATAGTATTTCCGGGGATGCTCGCACCGGCTCAGGAATGTCGGCTCGATGCCGTATTGGATTGGTTGCAGTGCACTTATCATGTCGAGGAGATAGACCCTGCAACGGCTTTCGTGCTTAACAATAAAATGTTTAATTTCGAAGACCTTACGGCCGAACTGGATAAGGAACGGTCGGCCGGCGGGAAAATTTCGTATGCTATCTACCTGAAGGAGACATACCAACGGGATGTAAGTCCGCGCCGGGATATAATACTTATCGGCACCCGGCCACTAAAAAAGCGTGATGTGCGTGACTACCACCAGCGCCTGATGTCGGATGATCCGGGGCCCGTTGAGGTGGACGGGGTGCTTTTGGGGCCGGACGAGGTGGCCTGTTACCGCGAAACCCTCTCACCGCGGAAGATTTACGGTATTCAGTATGTAGAAAGTCCCGGTGGGCCCGACGGGAAGGGTCTGCTTGTAATAAGGAGTCGAAAACGGGCGGGAAGATAACGGCCAGGTTCCTATTTTCGTTAATATTTCATTCCCGGTCTTGTCAGCGACAGGGCAGGAGCGCCGTCTCGATTCGGTTATCCTGTGGGTGGAGGGTTCCAACCCCGGTGCGAATATCGACAGCGGCGCCGTATTTATTATTACCGGAATAGTTTGCGAATACGGTGAAGCGGAATCCGGATTGGAAAAAGAGCGGTCGGCCGGCAGGCGGCTTTCGTCCATCGGCTTTATGCAGGGCGGAAAGGATTACGGTACAATCCGATCCCCTCGGGATATCGTGGTAATGACCACTTCGGTGCGCGGTAACCGTAAAATCTGCCGGGCATTCGGGCGGCCGGGTCTTGCCGTAAAAGGTACGGATTGACCCGGTAAAGAAAAAACAGAGCGGTCAGGCCCATCCGGCCTGACCGCTCTGTTTCTTGGCTTTCAGAAACCGGTCTACCGGAGAACCACCTCGGTGTTACCCGACAGATAGCCGTCGATATAGATTTCCACGGCGTATCGCCCGGCCGTGATGCCGGTGCCGTTGTAGAATACGCTGACCCCCAGGTCTTTGTTGTTGTCGTAGTCCACTTCTCGCATTGCCGAGTAGGTCCTGTATTCGCCTTCGAATTCGAACATCGCCCCGGTGGAGTTCGCCATCACATAGCCATCCGGCCCGGTTATCCGGACATAAATGGCTTTACTGCCCGGGTCAGCCACCTCGTTGGCCGACAGGGTGAAGTCCACCCGGAGCCGTGCCGCGCGGTTGGCGCGCGATACCTCCCGGTCGTTGGCCGACAGGGCAACCACGGCGATGTCGCGTACCCGTATCACGGCGCCGCGCCTTAGCTTGGTCGACAACTCGTCGGCCCTCTCCTCGGCCATTTCGGCCCGCGCGCGCACAGTCGTAATCTGCTCGCGGTAGGTCACGTTCTCCGATATCAGGCGCTTATTTACGGTATTGAGCGAGTCTATCTGCTGTACGTAGGTCTGCATCACGGCGCGGAGCGTCCCGAGTTCCTGCTCGTACTGGCGTATCTTGGCCCGGCTGAAGTTACGTTCTTTGGTCAGGCTCTCCAGCAGCGAGTCGGCCCTCTCCCGCTCTATATCAAGGTAGTGGTTAATGGTGTCGTTCTCCGACCTGAGGTCCTGATATTCGTACATCATGCTGGTGAGGCGGTTGGTAAGCGTGTCCCGCTCCACGGCATACTCCTTCTTGAGGGTGTTCATCTGATTGTAATACAGGAAGGAAAGGGCGCCCAGTATCACCGCCAGCACTATGATAATTATCTGGTATCCTTTAATGGATTTGTTTCCTGCCGGGTTTGCACCGTAGTCGTGGTCCGTCCCGTAATCGTAATTCTCCATTTTAAGTCTCGTTTTGAGTTTGGGCGCTCCCCGTTGCCTTCGGCAAAACGGGCACTCTCAGCCCGTTCAGCCCCGGAGCAAGCCGGTACGCCGGTTCCCGCGGTCCGTGCAAGGCCCGGCCCACGGGAATACAAATATAATAAACTTAATCGTTTATTACCGAAGCCGCCACGCCGTCTTATCCAACCCGGCCGCATTTGTTCACCGACACAGGACCGGTCAGTCGATCTTCGCCACCGGGTGGCGGAGGTTCTGGAAACCGGTCAGCGTTACCCGCACGCTCCCCACTTTAACCGGCGATTCGAGGTAGACCGGTATCCTGTTCTTGTCGTCCGTCATCCAGAGGTAAAATTCGCTTCCGTCCTCGAAACTCTCGCCCTCGGTGGAGGTGGCTATGGTACAGGAGAACTTGAGCGTGTTGAACGTTCCGGAGCGGCCCGCCCTTTTCTGCTCCCGGCCCAGGAAGGTGAAAGTCACGGTACGTATCTTGTCGTCCAGCACCATTTGAAGTGAGTAACGGGTACCTGGCGAGAATTGGCCCATATCCACGCAACGCAGGTTGTAAAACAGGGCGATGGCGTCGTAACTGCGGTTAGAGAGGTCGAGCACCCGTTCGTTTCCGGCGGGTTTCTTCAGGTTGTGGTAGAAGGTGGTAACCTTCATACTGTTCCAGTCGTATGTGTAGTCGCAGTTGGCCCGGAACTTACCCTCCCGCAGCCGGAAGGAGTACTTCAGTGGCCGCAGACTCTCCGCCGAGAGCCACGACTGGTAGGTGTCGTCGAGGTCGAATATCTTTTTGAAGCTGGGAAAAACCTTGGCGTTGGCGTAGATATTGTATGCCGGTACGTTGTCGACCGTGGTGCGGCTGGTACGAAGGGTCACTTCGCCCGCCTCGATATTGGGAACCAGCGCGGCCCGGTAGCTGACCACATAGGTCAGCCTCTCGTTGTCGCTGAACGCTATCTCTTTAGCCTGGTCGAGCGGGGTATTTCCTCCGCTTGCCGGAATAACCTGCGACCCGGCGGACATAGCGGCCAGCAGGCTGATAAATAGTAATACGGGTTTTAATCTCATATTCAATACAGGGCTAAGATGTTACAAATTTAATCTTTTATATCCGTCCTTTCGTCCGGTTCATTATGAAATCATGCTGAAATCTACCTCTTTTTTGGTCGAATATCTCTTTTTCAGCGTCTCTATCAGTTCCCGGTCGTGCCGGTCAAATACATAACCGCCCTCGTAGACCTTCTCAGCCGCGGAGCGGCAGGTTTCGACGACGGCGGAGTCCTTTCCGAGGTTAGATATCTTCAATTCGAGTGCCAAACCGCTCTGCTGAGTACCCGTGATATCGCCCGCCCCGCGCAGCTTGAGGTCGAGTTCCGAGAGTTCGAATCCGTCGTTGGTCCTCACCATCGCCGACAGCCTCGCCCGGGCGTCGGAGGAGAGTTTGTCGCCGCTCATCAGTATGCAGAACGACTGTTCGCCCCCCCTGCCCACACGGCCCCGCAGCTGGTGGAGCTGTGACAGGCCGAACCTCTCGGCACTCTCGATTACCATAACCGTCGCGTTGGACACATCCACGCCTACCTCGATAACGGTCGTCGATACCATAATATTGGCTGTACCTTCCTTGAAAAGTTTCATATTGGCCTCCTTGTCCGCCGGTTTCATCCTGCCGTGGACCACCGTAGTGAAATAGTCCGGCGGGGGGAACTGCCTGCTGATACTTTCGAAACCGTCCTGCAAATCCTTGTAGTCCATCTTTTCGGACTCCTGAATCAGCGGATAGACCACATAAACCTGCCTGCCCGCGGCAATCTGCTCCTTTATGAAACCGTACACCCGGAGCCGCTGGGAGTCGCGCAGGTGGAGGGTCTTCACCGGTTTGCGGCCCGGGGGAAGTTCGTCTATCACCGACACGTCGAGGTCGCCGTATAGGGTCATTGCCAGCGTGCGTGGGATGGGTGTGGCCGTCATTACCAGGACGTGGGGAAGGGCGTTGTTCTTGGTCCAGAGCCTTGCCCGCTGTTCCACGCCGAAACGGTGCTGCTCGTCGATAACCACGAATCCGAGGTTGGCGAACCTTACCCGGTCCTCAATAAGTGCGTGTGTCCCTACGAGTATGTCAATCTCTCCGGCATCCAGCCCGGCGAGTATTTCGTTACGCTCCCTGGTCCGCGTGGAGCCTGTCAGCACTGCCACCCGGACGTCCATTCCGTCGAGCAGTTTGACGATGGTCGCATAGTGCTGGCGGGCAAGAATCTCGGTGGGGGCCATCAGGCACGACTGGTACCCGTTGTCCGATGCGAGCAGCATGCTCATCAGGGCCACGAGCGTCTTGCCGCTTCCCACGTCGCCCTGCAATAGGCGGTTCATCTGGTGGCCGGTGACGGTGTCGGCCCGTATCTCTTTGATAACCCTCTTCTGTGCTCCGGTCAACTCGAACGGCAGGTGGCCGCTGTAAAATTCGTTGAACCGTTCGCCTACCCGGTTGAACATAAACCCCCGGGTCTTCCGTATCCGACCTTCACGCTGGGCGACAATACCGAGCTGAAGACCGAAAAGTTCCTCGAATTTGAGCCGGTACTGCGCGGCGGCGAGGGCCTGCTGGTTCTTCGGGAAATGGATATTCTCCAGTGCATCCCGCAGGGGAACCAGACCGTACTCCTCCATGACCTGCCGGGGAATGGTCTCGGTGATATGGTCCCGTGCGGCCTCCCACAGGTTGCAGACCAGCTTATAGATGGCCCGCGAACCGAGATGGCCCGAGGCAAGCTTTTCGGTAGTGCTGTAAACCCCCTGCATCCCGGCCGGGCGTTGGCGGGCGATTCCCACGTCCTCCATTTCGGGGTGTGTAATCTGAAGCTGGCCGTTGAAGAAGCCCGGCCGCCCGAATATCACATATTCGCGGCCCGGTTCCACCCGTTTCTCCTGCCACTTTATGCCGGTGAACCAGACCAGTTCGACCCTGCCGGTCCCGTCCGAGGCATAAGCCACAAGGCGGGCCTTCCGGCCCGTGCCCACCACACTTACCCCTTCCACCCGGGCGCGGAGCTGGATAAATGCGAGCGACTCGTCCCTGATTTCACCGATACGGTAGAACCTCGACCGGTCCACATAGCGGAACGGGAAATACCAGAGCAGGTCGCGCATAGTCCGGATTCCCGCCTCCCGCTCTAGAAGCGCCGCACGGGTATCGCCGACCCCCTTGAGGAATTTTATACTGTTGTCGAGGTATGAAGCCATTTTACGCCCAAAGATACCAAATTTTCACCGGCCGCCCGTACCCGCGGCACGTTCTGTGCCGGGCCTGTGCGGCGGAAGCCGCCGCCTGAAGTACTGCCGGTAGTTAAATTTGATTAATTTAGCCTGTTAATATTCCATTATGAGTAACAACCCGGATAGATATAAGATGCATCCCGTGCGCAGATCGACGCATGAGGTGCGGATAGGAAGTGTGACTATCGGCGGGAACAACCCCGTGGCGGTGCAGTCCATGACCAACGTCCCGACCCTCGATACGGCAGCCTGCGTGAGGCAGGTGGCCGCGGTGCGTGCCGCCGGTGGGCGCATCGTGCGCCTTACGGCGCAAGGGCCGCGTGAGGCGGAGAACCTGCGGGAGATTGCCGGGCAGTTGTGCCGGGCCGGTATGGCCGACGTTGCCCTGGTGGCCGATATCCATTTCCGGCCCGATGTGGCCCTGATAGCCGCGCGGTATGTGGATAAGGTTAGGATTAATCCGGGTAACTACCGCGACCCGGGGGGGGAGCTGTTCCGGGAGCTGCTGGCAGTATGCCGGGACCGGAGAGTGGCTCTACGGATCGGGGTAAACCACGGGTCGCTGTCCCCGCGCATCGTGGAGCGGTGGGGAGATACGCCTGAGGGGATGGTGGAATCGGCTATGGAGTTTTTGCGGGTGTGCCGGGGCGAGGGGTTCGACCAGGCGGTGGTGTCGATGAAGTCGAGCAACGTCCGGGTGATGGTGGCCGCTTACCGCCTGCTGGTGCGGCAAATGGACCGGGAGGGGATGACCTTTCCGCTTCATCTCGGGGTAACCGAGGCGGGCGACGGGATGGAAGGCCGGGTAAAATCGGCCGTGGGTATCGGAAGCCTGCTGGCGGAAGGCATTGGCGATACAATCAGGGTGTCGCTTACCGAACCGCCGGAGAACGAGATACCGGTAGGTTTGATGCTGGCGGACTATTTCGCCGCCATAAGGACGGACGGAGACTGGTATGCCCGGGGAGCCGGGGCCGGGCCGGGTATCGCTGGGTATATAGACATGTGCTCGAAGCCCGATATTATAGGGACTGCGGGTGGAGAATCCGGGGTTCGGCGACGGGCTACCGGTGAAACTTCCGGAAAAACACACACATCAGGGAGTTCGGCAGAAAGCACTTCCGATGATTCGGGCAAAGGCGGAGGTGCGGTAATTCCCGGCGGTGCGGGTAGTTCGGCGGAATCCGCCCCGGGGGAGAGCTGCCCACAAGTCGTGCCTGCTCAACGGCTAACGGATAGGGTAGGCAATATTGGCGGCGGAGGCACTCCGTTACTTTACGGTGAGCTGGATGCCGGGGCGCTGAACGGTATCCGTTCCGGCGCGGTTATGGTCCCTGAATCCCCGCAGGATACCGACGTTCCGGCGGGATATTACTGGGAACGGCAGATATGGACCGGAGCGGCCGGGCGGCCCGTACTACTTGCCCGCGAATATACACTTACGGACGCGGAACGGTTTTTTGTCCGGGCGGCGGCCGATTTCGGAATGCCGCTTTTGGACGGGCTGGCCGACGCGGTAAGGCTCCGAAACAGCGTGTCGCTCGAGTGGCCCGCCGGAGAGCCTGTTTCTGAGGACCGGGTCGCTTTGGCCATAATGCAGGCGGCGCGGGTGCGCATCAGCCACACGGAATATATCGCCTGCCCCGGTTGTGGACGCACGCAGTATGACCTGCAAGGGACGCTGGCCGAAATACGCCGCCGTACCAACCACCTCAAAGGGTTGAAAATCGGAGTTATGGGGTGTATCGTGAACGGTCCCGGCGAGATGGCCGACGCCGATTACGGCTACGTGGGCGAGGGCGCAGGCAGGGTCAGCCTTTATAAGGGGCGGCAGTTGGTGCGCCGCGCGGTACCGGAGCAGGATGCCGTGGAGGCCCTTGTCGGGATAATAAAAGAGAACGGCGACTGGCAGGAACCGTAAGTACAACCGAAATGGAATCCGGAAAATTAGGAAAAAGCCGGAAACACTTATAACCGTCCGGCAGACCCGGATACCAATACACCGGCCCGTCTGTACGTTTCGTTGTACCGGCCAATACCGGGTTTGATTAAACCGGAGCGTTATTAAACGTCTCGGCTATCTGGTCCACCACCTGGTCCAGCCCGGTGCGAATCTTCCCGCCGACCATCATCTTCATCATCATATTGAGCTGCACATGGAGTACCAGCCGCAGGCGGGTATCGGTCGGCTCTATCTCCTTCATCTGCACCCAGAAGGTGAAATCCATCGGCGAACCGTCCTCTCCCGTAATTTTAATAAGTTTGTTCTCCTCCCGTTCCACTATCCGAAGGTTCATCCGGAACCCTTTGACCGTGAAGGAGCAGGTATCCGTATCGGCTTCCCAGCCTTCCACCTTATCCTTCAGGATAGGGGTGAAGTTGTTGAAATCGGACAGCGTGTTGTATATCATCCATGCCGGACGTTCGACACGGGCCTGTTTACTTTCGTATTTTTCCATAATCTTTCTGTTTGGCTCACTGCACCCCGGGGCATAACCGTACCCCCGCGGCGGGTTTATTTATTCCAGTTCGACGGGTCCTGCCGCCACCGGCGCAGGGTCTCGAGATCTTCGCCGGTTACGTACCCCCCGGCCACGGCTTCGGCTATCATGGTCTCGTAATCGCTCAGGGTGTCGAGCGTAACACCGGCCGCGGCGAACCGCCCCGCCGCAACGTCGAAACCGTAGGTGAATATGGCCACCATTCCCAGCACATGGCACCCGGCGTCACGCAGGGCTTCAACCGCGCTCAGGGAGCTGCCTCCGGTCGATACCAGATCCTCGATTACCACTACTTTCGCACCCGGTTCGTAAACCCCTTCCACCTGATTCGACAGCCCGTGGGCCTTGGGCGCCGAACGGACGTATATAAAGGGCTTGCCCGCCGCCTCGGCCGCCAGCGCTCCGTGGGCTATGGCTCCGGTAGCCACCCCTGCGATTACTTCGCACTCCGGGTATTTTTCCGCTATCAGCTCCGCGAACGACGTGTAAATCAGCTTCCTCGATTCCGGAAAGGAGAGGGTCGCCCGGTTGTCGCAGTAGATGGGCGAGTGCCAGCCCGATGCCCATGTGAAATAATTTGCAGGGCTGAGTTTAATTGCCTTAATTTGCAGCAGTGCGCGTGCTATGTCGCGTGCCGTTTTTTGTCTGTCCATAACGGATAAGTGGCTTATGTTCAAAATCTTTTACGGGGATACGGAACTGTCTTTCAGGCACGGCCCGGCCGGTGCGGTGCCGGTACATGTAATGCCCGCGGGCGAAAGTTTCGCAAATATTGTCGAAAATCTCGAGAAATACAAACAGGCGGCGGTGGTGGCCGACGACCCGGAAGGGGAGCTGCGGCGGTTTATGTCCGATTTCCGGTTGGTGGATGCCGCGGGTGGGGTCGTCGAAGGTCCGGGCGGGAGCCTGCTGATGATTTACCGCAACGGTCGATGGGACCTGCCCAAAGGCCACCGCGAAGCGGGGGAGGAGCCGTTGGCCTGCGCCCTGAGGGAGGTATATGAGGAGACGGCCGTGGAAGCCGGTACTTATACGGACGACCCCCTTATAACCGAAACCCACCATTTTTACCAGCTGCACGGCGAATGGGTGATGAAACGGACCCTCTGGTACGCAATGCGTGCCGCGGGGGACGGTCGTCCCGTGCCGCAAACCGCCGAGGGAATTACCGCGGTGGAGTGGGTGCCTTCGGCCGAGGTGCCGGGCAAGGCCGCCGGTTGTTTCCCGTCGGTGCACGAAGTGCTGGCCGCGGGCGGTTGGCTGACCCGGTGACGGCCCGTGTATATCGTCAGGTATGTGAATAGTCAACGAAAATTTTTAAATTTGGTCAATCAAACAATATTATAATGTCCCGGATTAAAGGAACTATTCTTGCCATAGCAGTATTCACCGCAGTGGCGGTTAATCAGGACGCCGCGGCGTCCTCAAACAATCCCGTGATGGAACAGGATTTCGAACTGGTCGGCGGGCACATTCTTACGCCCGACCTTATGTGGAAGATGGGCCGCATAGGCGGCTTCGACCTCTCCCCCGACGGCGGGACGGTCGTTTATGCCGTGACATATTACGATATGGACGAAAACAGGGGCAGCAGCTCGCTGTACCTGGTGGATTTCAACGTCAGCGAGCCCCGGCGCATAACAGCCCCCGGGCACAACGACTCGTCGCCCGTCTGGAGCAGGGACGGCCGTTCCATCTATTTTATGAGCGACCGGTCCGGTAGCGGTCAGGCCTGGGTTTACGACGTGGCTTCCGGCTCTCTCGAAGCGATGTCGGACATCGAGGGCGGGATAGACGGCTTCGGAATCTCTCCCGACGGCTCGAAAGCCTATTATTACAAACAGGTGAAGGTGGGCAAAGTAGAATCCGCGGACATCTACCCCGACATGGATAAGTCCAAAGCCCTTATATACGACGACCTGATGGCCCGCCACTGGAACTACTGGGACAGGGGCGAGTATTACCATATCTTCGTTACGGACGTTAGGGACGGGAAATTCGGAGAGGGCCGCGACATTATGCCCGGCGAGCCGTGGGACGCTCCGATGGCGCCCTATTTCGACGCCTCGGAGATTGCGTGGAACAACTCGGGTACGGTGCTGGCCTACACATGCAAGAAGATGACCGGTACGGAGTATGCCGTCAGCACCGATTCCGATATATACCTTTACGACCTTGCCACAGGAACTACCGAGAACCTGACCGAGGGAATGGTCGGCTATGACAAATACCCGGTGTTTTCGCCAGACGACACCAAGCTGGCCTTTACCAGCATGGAGCGGCCGGGAAACGAAGCGGATAAGGAGAGACTGTTTGTTCACGATTTCGCCACGGGCCGTAAAAGTTACCTGACGCGCGACTTCGACTACAATGCCGCCAACATACTTTGGGAGAGCAACGAAAGCCTGCTTTTCATCGCCCCTATCACGGCTACCCACCAGATATGCCGCGTAACGCTGGACGGTAAGGTGGAAGTGATAACCGAGGGCCTGCACGATATAAACCATATCGCCGTTGCGGGCAACCGCGCGGTGGGAGCCGTGACCCGGATAAATATGGCTACCGAGCTGTTGGGATTCAGGCTCGAAAACGGCTCCAACTGGTATTTAACACAGATAAACAAAGATATATATGACGGGATAAAACTCGGCGAGGTTCGTGAGCGTTGGGTGGAAACCACCGATGGCAAACGGATGCTCGTATGGGTGATACTGCCGCCCGATTTCGACGAAACGAAAAAATACCCGGCGCTGCTCTACTGTCAGGGCGGGCCGCAGAGTGTGGTCAGCCAGTCGTGGAGCTACCGCTGGAACTTCCAGCTTATGGCCGCGCAGGGTTATGTGGTGGTGGCGCCGAACCGCCGGGGGCTTCCCTCCTTCGGGCAGGAGTGGCTGGACCAGATATCGGGCGATTACAGCGGCCAGAATATCCACGATTACCTGAGCGCCATCGATGACGTGGCGGCAGAGCCGTGGGTGGATGAAACCCGTCTCGGCTGCGTAGGCGCCAGTTACGGGGGCTATTCGGCATTCTTCCTGGCGGGGAACGACGGCGGCCGGTTCAAAGGCATAATAGCCCACTGCGGGATATTCAATTTCGAGAGCATGTACGGCCATACCGAAGAGCTGTTCTTCGTGAACAATGATTACGGGGGACCCTACTGGAGCGACGACCCTACGGCACAGCGCTCGTATGCCAACTCGCCCCATAAGTTCGTCAGGAACTGGCATGCACCGATACTTATTATTACCGGTCTGAACGATTACCGGATACCCTACACCCAGAGCCTCGAAGCCTTCACCGCCGCCCGTCTGATGGATATTCCCGCCCGTCTGGTAGCATTTGAAAACGAGGCACACCAGGTGTTCAAACCGCAGAACTCGATAGTCTGGAACCGGGAGTTTTTCCGATGGCTCGACAGGTACGTAAAAAATCCGTAGCGGGTAGCGCAGCATATTAAATAGAAAGGAGTAACCGAAACGGTTACTCCTTTTTTGTCGGGGAACTATCCGTGATTACGGCAGGTCTTCAATTTCTTCGAGCCACATACGGGCTGTGGCGTCGCTGGGCATCCTCCAGTCTCCGCGGGGCGATAGGCTGACGGTCCCGACTTTAGGACCGTCGGGCATCGCCGACCGTTTGAACTGCTGACTGAAAAACCGCTGGAAAAATACCGCCAGCCATTTCTTGACCTCGGCAGGGCTGAACCGACCGTCGAAAGCGCGGCAGGCCATAAAGTGGAGCTTCGCCGGGCCGGTCCCGAAGCGGATAAAGTGGTAGAGGAAAAAGTCGTGCAGCTCATACGGGCCTACGAGGTCCTCGGTGCGCTGGGCGATTCCGCCATCCTGGTTTGGCGGCAATAGTTCCGGGCTTATCGGGGTATCGAGAATATCGGCCAGCCACCGGGCGGCGTCACGGCCCACTCCGGTCGTTGCGGCCCAGCCGACAAGGTACCTGACAAGGGTCTTGGGGACGGATGAGTTGACGCCGTACATCGACATCTGGTCGCCGTTGTATGTGGCCCACCCGAGGGCCAGTTCCGACAGGTCGCCCGTACCTACCACGATACCTCCGGTGACGTTGGCTATATCCATAAGTATCTGTGTGCGTTCGCGGGCCTGAGAGTTTTCGTATGCCACTCCGCGGTCCCCGGGGTCGAGACCGATATCCTTGAAATGTTGCAGGCAGGCGGGACGGATATCCACTTCACGCAGTGTCGCTCCCAAAGCCCGGATTAGGTTCACCGCATTTACATAGGTTCTTCCCGTGGTGCCGAATCCGGGCATGGTGACGGCCGTTATACCTTTCCGGTCGAGGCTGAGCTTATCGAAGGCCGCCGCCGTTACAAGGAATGCGAGGGTGGAGTCCAGCCCGCCGGAGATACCGATTACCGCGCTGGGCACCCCGGTATGGGAAAGCCGCTGCACCAGCCCGGCTACCTGTATGTCGAATATTTCGCCACACCGTTCGTCCATGCTCCGCTCGTCGGAGGGGATGAAGGGCAGGGGGTCGAATGTGCGGCGGAACCTCTCGCCGGTGTCCGCCCTCGGGATGGACACGGCAATTTCACGGTACGGCCCGCCGCACTCTTCCGCGGCGAAGGTGTTCAACCTGGCCCGTACATGGTTGAGGTTGCGGATATCGGTTTCATATATGGTGAGGTTCTCCCCGTAGGTAAATCCCCCGCTTCGGGCCAAGATACGGCCGTTTTCGGAAATCATGCTCTTGCCTGCGAAAACCAGGTCGGTCGAGGATTCTCCGAACCCGGCCGAAGCGTAAACGTAACACGATACGGTCCGGGCCGACTGCTGTGCGACGAGCGAGCTCAGGTAGGCGTCCTTACCGGCAAGCTGGTCGCTCGCCGATAGGTTGGCCACGATGTTCGCCCCGGCCACCGCATGGCCGGACGAGGGCGGGCAAGGGGTCCAAAGGTCCTCGCACACCTCCACGGCCAGTTTCACCTCTCGGTCGCCTAACAGCAGGTTCCGCCCGAACGGCACGCCTGTCTGCCCGCAGTATTCGACCGTGGCATCCGGCCCGGCTTCCCGGCCGGAAGTGAACCACCGTAACTCGTAAAACTCTTCGTAATTGGGGATAAAGGTTTTGGGAACGATACCCAGCACCCGGCCCCGTGCGAATACCACCGCGCAATTATACAATTTGCTTTTGCAGGGTACCGGGGCGCCCACGATAAAGACGGTATCGAACCCGGCGGTTTGGGCTACGAGGTTCGTAAGCTCTTTTTCCGCCCGGGAAATAAGCAAACCGCTTCCGAACAGGTCGCCGCATGTGTAGCCGGTCACCGAAAGCTCGGGGAATACCGTAACCGCCGCCCCTTCCGCGGCCGCACGCTCGGCCAGCTTGTAGATGTTCTCCGCGTTCTGCCGGCAGTCGGCAACTTTAACGACGGGCACGGCCGCGGCCACCCTGACAAATCCCAAATCCATAATCGTCTGTTTAACCGGACAAATTTAGGCATTTAGCCCGATATCCTGCTTTCGGCGCCCCGTAATATCAGTGAGGGATTGTCGGCGGGACCCACGCATGGCTGCAAACCGTATGCAAACAGGAAGGGACCGCCCACGGCAGTCCCTTCCCGCTGTTCATCTCCCGGTCTGGTCAGAGCGGAGCCTGCCAGAAATACTCGGGGTTGTGGGTGGTATAGTTACCTTTATAAAAACTGGTGTAACCGATGGGAAGCAGGTCGACGTATTCGGTCCTCACCTTTCCTTCGGCCCGGGTATCGGTATCGTACTCGCTCCGGACGGGGCAGACCATATAGTAGAGATTCTTCGCCATATAGGAGTCGATGTACCACTCTTTCTCGGTCGGATTCTCGTTATTCCAGTTAGCCTCGGGGTTTATCTCCATCGGCAGGCCGGCAATCAGGCGTTCCCGCACCTCCATAAGACCGAGCAGGTTACCATCGTCATCGGTCACCCATGCGTTGAAACTCGGGTCCATCCAGATCCATTTCCCGAGGGTTTCGCTATATACGGCATTGATTACATGGCAGTCCGGGTCATCGTGCTTCTCGGGTAGGCATGTTACGTACCGCGATTTGAAGCCCATTGCCAGATAGCACTCGTTCAGCACCTGTGCCAGCATCCGGCAAGATACACCGCGTCCCTCGTCCATGCAGACGGTATAGATATCGATGGCGTTCCTTTTTGCCGGATTTTCCGAGCTGCCGTCGTGGCGGATAAGGTTATGGAGCCACGACATAATATTTTTAATACGGCTTATCTCGTCGCCCTGACCGGCTACGGTATCGAGCTGAAAATACTCCCTGACGCGTAACAGCTCTTCCGCATCGGCCGGCAAATAGGTAAATGTGGGCAGGGTATCGCTAACCTGTCGGTCGTAGGGCCCGGCGTTTTGCAATATTCGGATATAATCCCCCTTTTCCCGGATATTCTCCACAAGCTCGTCGAAGAGCGGTTCGCTCCGGATATTATCGAGGTCGGAGTCTTGCAGGGCGTGGCGATAATCGGTCCATCCCCGGTCGGTGGCAATGCCCAGAGACAAAAGTGCCTCCCGCTTCATGCCGAGCATGGATTGATAGCAGGCGAGGTTGTAGAAAATATGGCCCTCCACATAGCGGTTTTCTTCGCGGATATCGTCAGGCTGTGCATAAAATCGCGTGGCCAGTTCGCCGTATCCCTCCACCAACCTGCGCAGGTTTTCCTCGCCCCCGTCAGGATCTATACCGTAGAGTCGATTCAGTTCCTGTTCGAAAAATTCCGGAAGTTGCCTGTTCTGGCCGGACAGGAAACATACCGCGGAGCAGGCTAAAAACAGTGTACAGATTAAATTTTTCATCTCGTCGGTGAGGTTTTTACAATATTAACGTAACTTATACCGGTTCGCAACACTCCCCGGCAAAAATAAAGCGGGAACCCTGGAGAAGGTCCCGCTTACATGCGGTAGTTGTAACCCTCTTCGGTTACAACTTTATATTCACTGCGTTCATTCCCCGCGTGCCGCGTTCGGTCTCGAAGGTTACTTTGTTTCCTTCGGCAATCCCGGCGGGGGCCGCGGAGATATGGAAGAAGAACTTCTCGCCCGAGGAGAGGTCTTTGATAAAACCGTAGCCTTTTTCGGTATTGAAATACTCGACCCGTCCTTTGAGCGGCTCTATCTCTACCTCCTCTTTCTTGGGTGTGGATATCTGAATCTCCTCGAGGCTTATCTCCTCTTTTTCACCCTTTTCGGGCGGGGTGTCGGTGATGTTGCCATGCTCGTCCACGTAGGCTATCATGTCGTCCATCGAACTGCTGCCGCCCGCTTTGCGTTCTTCCTTGCGCTTCTGTTTTTCCTTACGTTTAGCTGCTTTTTTCTTTTCGTTCTCGCGTTTGTTGAATGATTGTGGTTTTGCCATCTAATATATTGAAGTTTTAAAGTTTATGCGGAGTAGAGCACCATGTCGAGCAGTTTGCCGGTAAGTTTCTGAATCTCGTTGACCTTCATGTGTTCGTCCTGCGAACAGAAGGTGAGCGCGCGGCCCGAGTGCCCGGCCCGGCCCGTGCGGCCTATGCGGTGCACATAGGTTTCGGCGGCGTCCGGAAGGTCGTAGTTGATTACGATTTGCAGCTCCTTGATATCTATACCCCTTGCGGCGATATCGGTGGCTACCATTACCTTTACCTTACCCGCTTTGAAATCCGACAGGGCGCGCTGGCGCTGCACCTGCGATTTGTCGCCGTGGATGGCCTCGCTGCGGATACCCGCCTTGCGGAGCGTCTTGGATATGTTGTCTGCGCCGTGCTTGGTGCGCGAAAATACGAGTACCGATTTATCGGCAGCCTCCTGAAGCACGGAAATGAGCAGTTTGCGCTTCTCGGGTTTCTCCACGAAGTAGACGCACTGGTCCACTGCGTCCACGGTAGATGCCACGGGTGTAACCTCGATTCTCACCGGGTCGTGAAGAATTGTCCGCGACAGGTAGATGATATCGTCCGGCAGGGTGGCCGAGAAAAACAACGTCTGGCGCTGACTCGGCAGTTTGGGCAGTATGCGGCGGATATCGCTGATAAAACCCATGTCCAGCATCCGGTCGGCCTCGTCCAGCACGAAGTGCGTCACCGCCTCGAGCTTTACGATTCCCTGGCCCATAAGGTCCAGTAACCTGCCCGGAGTGGCTATAAGAACGTCCACACCCCGGTGCAGTTTCTCCGCCTGGGGAGCCTGCTTAACGCCGCCGTAGATAGCCGTGTGCCTTATATCGGTATATTTACCGTAATCCTCGAAGCATTCGCTAATCTGTATAGCGAGTTCCCGCGTAGGGGTAAGGATGAGCGCCCTGACTGCGCGGCGGTCCTTACTGCGGCGGAATGCCCGGCCGCGGCGCTGGCGGCGGCCCGGGGAGATTTCCCCGTCGGCCTGCTGCGCGTCGTTCTCCGGAGTGTCCACAGTGGCGGGACGTGTCTCGGAGAGTTTTTGTATGATTGGGATTGCGAAGGCCGCCGTTTTACCTGTGCCTGTCTGGGCGATACCGAAAATATCCTTACCCTCCAATACCACAGGAATGGCCTGGGTCTGTATGGGGGTGGGTTCGTTGTATCCTTTTTCGCGGACAGCCTTCAAAATGGGCTCCGCAATGTTCAACTGGTCGAATGTCATAATGTAATGGTCCACCGGCCCAATTGCGGGCGGCGGTTTAGTCGGTTAATAAACTGGCCGTCAGATAACGGCTTTGGATGAAAAGAAGTCGGCTTTGAGCCTCTCCATAACCTCTTTGACGCTGCTGATTTTGTCCGCCATGTAGGCGTTCTTACCCGCGAACGCATAACCCTTTTTAAGGTTGCCTTTCGCGGCGTTATACAGCGCTTTGATTATACAGTAAGGACTCTTGGTGTAATCGCATGTCTTGATGCAGTGGAACGGGCATGCTCGCGGTTTCTCCCTACCTGCGGCTACGTTGCGGATAAATTCGCCGTCGAAGGCTCTGCCGGGCATTCCTACCGGGCTTTGGATTATCCGAACGTCCTTTTCACCGGATTCGATATATACCTTTTTAAATTCGTACGATGCGTCGCACTCCTCCGTGGGGATGAAGATAGAACCCATCTGTACCGCCGCCGCGCCGAGACTCAGGAACTTGGCGATGTCCTGACCGGTCGATATACCGCCGGCAGCCACCACCGGGATATCCTTACGGTCCGCATAACTTTTCGCCACCTCAAGAATTTCGGGAACAAGGCGTTCCAGTGCGTAGCTGTCGTCCTCTATCTGGTCCTTCTTAAATCCGAGGTGTCCTCCGGCTTTGGGACCCTCCACCACTATTGCATCGGGAAGGTAGCCGTAATTGTTGTTCCACTTCTCGCAGATTAGCCTCGCCGCCCTCGCCGAAGAGACGATTGGTACCAGTGAGGTATTGCTGTCCCGTTTGAGGAACGAGGGCAGGTCGAGGGGAAGCCCCGCGCCTGCGAAAATAACGTCCGCCCTCTCGGCAATGGCGGTTTTGACCAGGTCCGTGAAGTTAGACAGGGCGACCATAACGTTTATACCGATAACCCCGCGCGTCTTCTCCCTTGCCTTACGTATCTCTTCCTGAAGGCCGTAGATACACCGGTCCATGTAGTTACCTTTATATTCCGGGTATAGCAGCCCTAATCCGGCTGCCGAAATAACACCCACACCGCCTTCGTTAGCCACGGCGGAAGCAAGTCCGTTCAAGGATACGCCTACACCCATACCGCCTTGTATGACAGGTAGTTGTATCTCGTACTTGCCGATAAAAAATGATTTCATAAATTACCGTTAAAATTTGACATATTGCCTTCTTCGGCGGATATACCGACCTACTCGGGCAAATTTATTGCCGAAACAATGAAAGTCAATACGGGTCGATTTCAACGATGATTGGAACCGGGACGCCGCAGATGCCCCGAAAACACAAAGAAGAATAAGGATCTGAATGAACTAACGTTGTTTACTGGTGCAAATATAATGAATAGTTTAACTTTTGCACTATCCCGTACTTAAATAACCCGATATTTAACGTTTTATTGTTTTTGGGGACCACTTTCGGCTAATCCCTGCAAATGTCAGGCCCGTGGTATAGATATATAATTATTATATTTTTTCTTAAAAGGCGAATCTTATTACAATTAGGTGGACATAATTCTTCCGATGATGTGATCCCGGCGGGATTCGAACCCACGACCCACAGCTTAGAAGGCGCAAGACGGCTGTTTTCCCTGAATTTATTTGACTTTCCGGTGTTTGCTAAAATACTAATAAATCAAGCATTTACAAAACTTTTATCTTTCTGTTGATTTCTTTATTTCATACTGAATGGCTATATTTGTGTGCAAATTGTGTGCAAATTTTCACACGGAAAACGCCTGATTATGTTTATGTTCTCGAAAGACGGGATTACGGTTGCCGCCATTTTGGACGACCGCAGGGAGAAAAAAGGCGGAGTTTACCCCGTAAAGATCCGCGTTACTTATAACCGTATCCGTAAATATTATCCTACCGGGAAAGCACTTACCCATGAAACATGGATTAAACTCCCCGAAACGAAGACTCGTAGGCTTATCGATATCCGGGAGAGTATCGAGAACAGTTTTTCAATAATTAAAGACGTTGTAGATGAAATTGCGTCCAACGGTCATTTCTCTTTCGGAGAACTAAACCTAAGGTTAGGACGCGGAAATACCGGCAACCTCAACACGGCATTTCAGGCTAAAATAGAACGTCTGAACGATGAAGGTAGGATAGGTAACAGGAATATGTACGTTACTGTCTCAAAAGGCGTGGAACGGTTCGCAGGAAATAATATATCTTTCGATTCCGTAACTCCGGACTGGTTGGGGCGGTACGATAAATTTCTTCTTGCCGAAGGTAAACGGCGGGCTACGATAAGTATGCATTTCCGGACTATCCGCGCCATTATCAACGAAGCCAAAAGAAGCGGGATCATTAAAGAGAGCAGTTATCCGTTCGGCAAAGGTAAGTTTGAGATTCAGGAAGGCGACGGCGGAAAGATCCCGCTCACGATTCAGCAGATAGGGCAGATCGTAAAGTATGAACCGGAAAGCGAGATTACCGCCCGATACCGGGACTACTGGCTTTTCCTCTATTTCTGCAACGGTATAAACGTAGCCGACTTTATAAGATTAAAATACAGGAATATCGTTAACGGAGAGGTCTGCTTTATTCGACAGAAAACCCAGCACACAGTCAAAAAGCAGAAAGAAATTCGCGCCGTAATTATACCGCAGATGCAGGAGATAATCGACCGGTGGGGCAACCCGCCTCGACCGGATAATTACATTTTCCCCGTTCTCGACCACCGTGACAAATCGGATGAAAAGATCTTTATTAAAAAGAATAATTTTAACCGGGAGATAAACAAAAGGATGAAAGCGGTGGGAGAGGCTCTCGGCATTCCTGGGATATCCACTTATACCGCACGTCATTCATACGCTACCGTCCTTAAACGCAGCGGGGCGAACATAGCCTATATATCCGAAACTCTCGGCCATAACGAGCTAAAGACTACCGAGGCATACCTCGCCGCATTCGAGAAAGAAGAACGGCTCAAAAACGCCGCTTTTCTCGTGCAGTTCGATTAGACTTATCCGGCAGCTTTCCTTGTCTTGCACTTTAAGAGTGCGATTTTGCCCGATGATTGCACTATGATAGTGCATTTATGTTATCTTTGCAAAAAGTCGTTTATGGATAAGTTATTCGAGCATTTCAATAAACTCCTGCGGGAGACCGATACCGGATTCTTCCGGTATCTATACGGATCTATCAACTGGAACAGCCGGATGATAGGTCTTACAGGGCCGAGAGGGGTCGGTAAAACCACGCTTATTCTTCAATATATCAAGGAGAACCTCAACCCGGCCGATACGCTTTATGTAACGGCAGAGGACTTTTATTTCGCGGACAATAAGCTGCTGGATCTGGCGGATTCGTTCGTTAAGACTGGCGGAAAGCATCTGTTTATCGATGAAATACATAAATATAAGGACTGGTCGAGGGAATTGAAACTGATATACGACTACCATGCGGAATTGCAGATAATCTTTACCGGCTCGTCCATACTCGACATTAAAAAGGGAGTGTCGGATCTGAGCCGTCGCGCCGTGATGTACCACATGCAGGGCTTATCTTTCCGGGAATATCTTCAATTATTCCATAACATAACAGCCGATATTTATTCCCTGGACGAGATACTAAACCACAAAATAGAGATACCGGAGTTACCCCGCCCTCTCCCGTTATTCAAGGACTATCTTCAACGGGGTTACTATCCGTTCGCTTTGGAAGAAGATTTTGATATCCATCTGCAGCAGATAGTCAACCAGACGCTCGAAGCGGATATACCCATGTTCGCGGATATGAACGTGGCTACGGGGCGCAAACTCAAACGACTGCTTGCCATAATCGCAAAGAGCGTCCCTTTTAAGCCTAATTTCAGCAGCATAGCGACGATGTTATCCGCCAGCCGTAACAATATAGCCGACTATTGCCTTTATATCGAAGAAGCGGGGATGATAGCCCAATTAAGGGATGCCACCGGCGGAGTGCGGGGGTTGGGCAAGGTGGAGAAGATCTATCTCGACAATACCAACCTTATTTACAGTCTCGCCGAAGACGCACCCAATATCGGTAATATCCGGGAAACGTTCTTTTTGAATCAAACCAGAGTAAAGCATGAGGTTCTGTCCTCTCCGGTCGCCGACTTCCAGATTGCGGATATGACATTTGAAATTGGCGGCAAGGGCAAAGGACAAAAGCAAATAGAGAGTGCCGACAACGGCTTTGTCGTGAAAGACGAGATAGAGTACGGATTCGGGAATACTATCCCGCTGTGGCAGTTCGGGATGATGTATTGATTATTTTAACCGTCATTATCTTAAGGGCCATTAAATAAAGACGGTTAATTTATCAGGTATGCACACCCGTTTATTGTCCGGATCTTTTTTCTGGATTTTTTTGCACAAAGTTACCGTACGAAAAGTGCCTGTCCCGCCAGATTTAACGGGTGTGCTTACTGATTGAAAGATAGAAAATTAATCTATATTTTTCTTCCTTTTTTCTGGCTTATATAAGATAATTCGGGTATATTCGATGTATGATAAACACCCGAATATCAAGTATATGGAAAAAGAATTAACCTACATAGAGAGGGTTATGCTTGAAATGGATGATGTCGAATTCGAATTCGACGAGCGTCCAGATGCAGATGTAAGACACACCCGTAACAGGCAAGCGTTGGAGATGATGCTGAGTCTGGAAAATAAATCCGCATTGCAGAATTTATTTACCCGGTTGAAGAACTCCCGGCTGGACGGCTTTCAGATGATGTGCGACAATCCTTATGAGATAATACAGGCCGCGGAGAAACTCGGCTTGACTATACGGCAAACGGTCATTTATTGCCTCATATCCGGGCTGGAATCACAATACTCGTCGGGGGTCGGGGACAGCCACATAATGACATACACCAGAGCAACGCGGAGATATCTACACGCAAATGGAGACGATATTTCTGTACTTTGCCAAAAGCGTTTGATCCGTGCCGTTGAGGGAACCAGACCGGATAAACCCTTATACCTTACAGTCAGAAATTGATTATCTTTCCGCGTAATTTTGCAACAGTTCCTAACTGAGCTGCAATTCATTGAGATGTTGATTAAAATGCCTACATTTGCCTTGTCTCTCCGGACGAGAGGCAGACGTATTGATTAACTTCGAAAGTGTTTAGCTTCGTTCTCTCTGGCGAAATCTGGTAAATTTTAACAGGAGGGGAATAGGCTGGCAGCTCTCGCGTCATACTCTGGCGTGGGGAACTGTTGCTTATTTTACTCCTAAGGTTTACCAGAACCCCGCCAGATAGAATAAGTTAACGGCCTCACGCTTTCTTATAGAGTATAACCCCTCAGAGGCCCAGGGAGCAAAAAAATCTTTTAAATGAAAAAATTCTTTTCGCTGGTATCGACCATAGGAATTGTGGCTGCCGGCATTACATTTACCGGCTGCAATAACGATGGAGAAGAAGAATGGAGTGAAAGAATCTCCATATTGAGTTTCGACCTTAGTGGAGCAAAATATCTGGTAATTGACGATCCTGCTGCCGATACCAGAAGTGCTACTGGCTCCTCCTATGATAATGCCCGGCTACTTAAAATCCTATCGGATGGAAATTCCACTCCTGTTATCTATAATACTGACGGTAATTTGATGTGGAGTGGGTTCCGTCATCTATCGAAAAAATTCATAAAAATTACATGTTGTTTATTACGGACCCCACTCTCGGATGGGAGTTTGCACCTTATTATCTCGTCCGGGTAACTGACGGTAAGGTTTATGAATTCGGTAATTTTACCTTAAACGTCATATATTTTGAAGACGGTGATTATTTATACTGTAATGCTATTATAACAGAGGCAACGAAAATCATTTATCATGATAATGGAGATATTAGTGCTGTCGCTCCTACACCTCTCGTAAGTGGAGTATCACGGCTATATCTTCCAAGTAACGGAAGTCCGACGGTCGAAGAATTATCCACCTATCAAAATATTTGCCTAAATGTTTTTACACGGGATTATTATGGAGCCAATGGTTATCTCTTAACAAATAAGACTACGAATCGTTCTTTTATCTTCTCGGCTGACATTTCAGGCATTGATTACCAGCAAAACATTATTTATAGTGGCTTCGGCCATGAGATACAAGAATACCACATTACCGAATATGGATTGGAAAAAGGAATTACTATAGTCCATAATGAACCATATCCTGTGATGTTTACCCTCGCACATCATAATGACGTATATATGGCCCATACAGACGATGAAATAAGGCATTTCAATAAAGCTACTCAAGCTACTTCTAATTGTGGGAAGCTAATTACCATGAATGGTAGTGCGGGATCAAGACACCAATTCAATGAATACAAATCGGATATAAGAACAGATAATGCTATTCATATTGCTGACTTCACCCAAAACACTTTAGATGACACCATTTACACACTTATAGAATTTTCAAATTATCCCGAATACCGAATAACAAATATTAAATATAATCCCGGCAGCGATAAATATTATATCGACGCAATAAGACTTTCAGATACAAAGCAAGTCCTTTTATCGATAGAGGCCATTCCCGGAGCCGAGTTAATTGAGGAACAGGAATTCGTTAATAATATAACTTATCTGGTTCCGATAAATTAAGCAATACCATTTTAATTTATTCCCTGGGACACCGTTCCGGGGATTTTTATGCGCTGTTTTTCCGGGATGGATATTAAAATTTTAGTTTGGGCTGCGGAATAATAAATAGAAAATAACATTAAATATTTCGAATATGCACGACCAATCAAATCTCGGCGGAGACCTACTGAAAGCCATTGTCGATATTATCCTTGTCGAAGATCTGAACAACGAGAAGACAGACCGTGAAGATCTGCCCATATCCGAATTTAAGCGTATCTCCCGTTATGAAGAATTGCGCGGTAAATACAAACGGGTAAAACTTCTGCTATTCAGTTATGGGTTGACGCCGGAAGCACATGCGGAGTTTCCCGTGAAAGCATTCTGCGAGGGACTGTTTATTCCGCCCCGGCTACTCGAAACCGAAAGAGATATTGCATATCTGGTGGATGAAGCGGAAGAAATAGGAATCCGGGAATCGTTGGAGAAGATAATGCTTGAAGATCCGTCAGCTAAAAACAGACGGGAATATTCTTTTATTGTAAGGGATTATTATTTGTCACTGATGAATTTCTATCTGCCGACATTACAGCTTCTCCAGAACTGGCTGACATCCCCGGAGCGGTACAAGGGATACAACCTGGGAATAGAGTTTATCGACGACCGGCTGTGCAACCTCAAATATATGTCCATAATAAAGGAAACCGAGACTATACTGGTAAATATAATTAACCGATACATTAAGCCGTTCGCTCCGGGCTGCAACCCGGAAGAAGACCGAGTAAGAACGGGCGATAAGCTGATGGATTATTTTCTGTCGATACTATAATATCGTATAACTTTTAATGAACCCATCCCGCAAGGATGGGTTTATTTTATATCTCTTATTCTTGTCCCATATTACCATAGAAAACACTAATCCGTTCATTCCCCAGTACTCCTATGATATCGAGTTGGTCTATTTCATTCTCCGTTTTCAAGCCTTTCGGCATCGGTGTAGTTTCAAACCAACGAGCTTCTATAATATTTCCTTTGCGAAAGCAGGAACCTTTACTTTCAATAACCTCGAATTCACAGAATCCCTTATATTTCACTTTAACAAATCTTTTTGGCGAAAATCCTAAAATTAATACTTCTCCAACGGAAAGATCTTCTTCTGCATCGTTTATTATAGAATCGTCAAAATAAAATAAGGAAGTTTTTATTTCTTGATACTTCTGTATGAATTCATTCCATGATTTGAAATCGTCTTCTTGTGCTGCCTTAGCCAAGATATCCAGAGTGCTTGCGCGTAAAGAAGATTTATGTTCATCATATCCCCAAATTTTCCTAATGGTATTAAGTGAAATAGATTCTTTTGGATCGAAATTTATGATACCATCCAATAATTTTTGTACAGGGTTAACTGTGTCTGGACGTATCCCGAATTTTTGTTCTATCAATTCCCTCAAATATTTCAGTGGTTCTGAATCTTGAGTGATTCTGTTCATATGGGTATTTGACTCATTATCAGTGCTTTTCATTTTAAAATTTTCTGGATGATTATTGGAAAAACAATGGATGCCAATTTATAAAGATTCGGCTGATTTAAAAATAGTTTTGCTCCCGATAAACACTTGGCCAAGTGATTTTTTAATCATTTAAAAATGTGTTTAAAAATGAAAAGCACAAGTTTCAATTTTTCGACATTCCCGCAACTTCAAGCGGATATTAGCGAAATTAAAGACATCTTAAGAGATGTCTTTAAAAAGCCTATGGAAGATATCCCCAAGGCATTTAACACAAATCAGGCTATCGAATATATCCGTAATAAGGGTGTTCCGATGAGCCGTTCCCGACTTTATAAATTAAGCTCCGGAAATAAGGATTTCCCCGTGCATTACATAGGTGGAAGGCTATTATTTTACTCACAAGAGATCGATACGTGGGTAGCCCAACAGATTGTTAACCGTAATAACAATGAAAGTGAAACGCTCCGCATTGCACAATCCGTTAAAAACTAAAGACCATGGAAATCATAAATAAAAAAAAACAATCGATTACAACTGATATCAGTATAATTGATAATTGGAAAACAATCACTGAAAGTGATGAAAATTTAAATAAAATCTTCAAGGATATTCTAAACAACGCAGAGGAAATTGATTACGCATACATTAATGCCGATAAAGAAGGACGTGAAGAATTATCATCTTTAAGGTCTAACCTTGAAAATGCCACTACCGATAAAGCCAGAAAAGAATTAGAGAATGAAATAAAAAAGTTTGAACCTTCTGAAGAAATTAAAGCGCATATTACCCTTCGACTTTTTATGTTATTCTGTGAGATCTACAATAGAAATATTTGCTATTTCTATGGGAAAATCCGAGTCTTTAATGGTAAACATTACATAGTTTTAGCCGACCACGAATTCGAAGCAATCCTTTCGATATTTTCTTATAAATGTGGTATACCACGTTATTTTGCGCATACCAAAAGATTCAAAAATTATCTCCGAGATGAATTTTTAAAACAAGGAACCATAAATCTCCAGAACCGCAAAACTGACGGAGAATTACTGAATCTTGAAAACTATACATTGCATTTCCAAAACGGGGTATTAACTCCCAAAGAGCATAATCCAGAAGATTTTTGCACATATGTTCTAAATTATAGATACGATCCAACAGCACAGGCTCCTCGCTTCGAAAATCTGCTCGTTGAAAGTCTTCCCGAAAAAGAAGCCCGGATGCTTTTGTTAGAGTTTATTGCATACATTTTTTGCCGAAATCTAAAATTAGAAAAATGTATGATATTAATCGGGAAAGGTGCTACTGGAAAATCCACAATTTTTGAAATAATTACGGCATTGGTTGGTCCCGATAATGTTTCATTTCTCAACTTGGAAACCTTATGTAATCCTAATGGGTACGGAATAGCGCATGTTGCAGGGAAGAAATTAAATTATTCGAGTGAAATTTCCGGGAAAAATTTAGGATCATACGATTTGTTTAAGCAGTTGTGTTCAAAAGAACCAATTCAGGCTCGTGAACCTTTCAAAACTTGGTTTACAGTGTATGAGATACCGACTTTGATTTTTAATGCTAATAATATGCCGTCTAATTTAGAAGCGACATCGGCATTATATAGGAGATTAATATGTATGCCTTTCGACCAAGTTGTGCCTATTGAAAAAAGGCAACCAGACTTAGCTAAGGAGATAATCATGTCCGAAATGAGCGGAATTTTGAATCTTGTTATTGAAGCGATGAGAAGATTAATAACAAATCAACGTTTTACCTCATCCCCTCTTGTTTCAAGGAAAATGCAAGAAATCCAAAAAGAGACGAATAGTGTTGCTTATTTTATGCTTGAAAATATTACTTAACGAGTCCAGATGAGGGTAAAGCTTGCAAACAGACATTACATAATCTTTTCGAGTCCTATTTATTGTACATAGGGGATATCGGAAAAAAGACCACCAGTCAACCGACTTTTCATAAGCGATTAGAAGAATTGGGTTATGAAGTTCGAAGAAGTACCGGCGGAACCACTTATGTATTTTATTATTGTCCTGAGAATGCACAAATTAGAATTATGAATGATAAAAATCTCAGTGTATTAGATAAAATTAATAAATTAGAAAAAATGGGACATGAAGCGGAATAATATATTAGTTTCGGAATTTAGGAATTTCCATACCACCATTCCCAGAGAAACAGTCAATATCTGGGAATGGCTGTTAGGAGAGAATCCGTACAAATGGACTATAACAAAATTAAGGTCTCTTTCTATTGAATCGGCTCGTAAACGGACCAAAAGCACTCTTATCCCCGCTATAACTGTTAGCGGGATTTTCTCAGAGCGGAAAAAATCTGGTCTAATCAAGCATAGCGGTTTGATATGTTTAGATATTGACCATATTGACGATATCGCTCCGGTAAAAACCATTCTTTCAAAATTGCCCTATGTGATTTATGCCGGCCTTTCGAGTTCGGGAACAGGTCTTTTTGTAATTATCGAGATTTCCAACCCGGATAGACATTTGGAACATTACTATTCACTGGAAAGGGATTTTAAAGAATTAGGCATTATAATAGATCCTGCCTGCAAGGATATAACCCGTTTGCGTGGTTATTCTTTCGACGACGATCCTTACATAAACTGGAATGCGGAAATATATCGTAATACCCTTACCGGGTCATCCGTTTTAAAGGAAACAGATTCTCCGACCGGCTATACACCCGTTCCCGCTACAAAAGAACGGGATTTAATCCGTAATTTAATGATGGTAAGGGATTGCGGGGATATAGCGGTTTATCCTGATGATATTAAATCTAAAATTCGAGGTCTAACGTCCAGAATAACCTATGACGGCACGGATATTACCTACCAATGGGCCGACTGGTTTATGGTTTGTAATATCTTTGCATATATATTCGGAGAATCCGGGAGACTCTTATTTCATAAGATTAGCCGCTTTTACCACAAAGACGAGAATAAGTATTACGATTTTCGCGAGTGTGACGATCTTTTTGATAAGTGTCTGTTGAGACCGTACCGTTATTCGGTTTGGGACTTCTTCGCTCTATGCGGTCGGTATCACTATTATTAGAGAAACTTTAAAATTGTATGCAAATTGCATGCAAATGAAAAATGAGAGGTTCGCAATTATGCTTGCAAACCTCTCATTTTCATTGTGATCCCGACAGGATTCGAACCTGTGACCCACAGCTTAGAAGGCTGTTGCTCTATCCAACTGAGCTACGGGACCATGACGGACCCATGGTCCGTGCGGTTGCAAAAGTAGGCTTTTTTATTTTTATTTTCAAAGCCTATTAATATATCATCCGTTAACTACAATGGAAATATATTAATGGAATGGAGCCATGTCAGGCCCGCGGGGGCGGGGTGGGTGGCCGCTAAAAAGGAGTAGTGTAAAATTGTAAATAGTTACCGAAATTAAAGGGTATAAAAAAGGCAGCCCTTAAGGCTGCCTTTTACGTCAGTACCGAGAAGACGAAGGCTTATTTAATCTCTATGGTTTTGGCTTTCTGGGCTTTCTCCTCTTCGGTCGTCTTCGGGATGATTATGGTAAGGACGCCGTCGTTAACCTTCGCCTCGATTTTTTCGCGGTTTACGTTGTCTGGCAGAATCATGCTTTGGCGGAAGCTGCTGTATGAAAATTCACGGCGAAGGTATTTGTCCTGTTGTTGACGGGATTTTTGCTGAAGGCCTTGCTGACCGTTATTTTGCCGAAGTTCCTGATTAGGCTGTTCTCCCTGTGACTGTTCCCCTTGCGGCTGCTCTCCCTGCTGCTGCACGCCTTCCGGATGGTTGCGGCCGCTTTCCTGCTCCAGTTCCGACGAACCGGTATTTTCGTTCATATCGGCCTGCGGGTCGCCGTAGCTCTTTTCGCTCCGTTTTTCCATCGATATGACCAGATGATTGTCGTCCTGCAGTTCGATGGTGAAATCGTCGCGGGTAAGGCCGGGTGCGGCAACTTCGACGGTATACTCCTTATCGTTCTCCCGGATATTCACGGCGGGCGACGAGGCGCTTTGTCTTTCGAGCCATTCGTTACCGAAAAAATCGTTGAAAATACCGGGCAGCCAGTTGTTTCTTTTTACGGGCATCATAATATATCCTCCTTGTTTTATAGGTTTATAAGTGTTTATAAATAGCATTTACGGTCGATAAAATGCAAAATAAGTGCCACCGGGACCTTCCCGGACCGCTCGGTCTTCAAATATTTGGTTATTAATTTAAAAACCCATAAATTTGCCGACCCGTTACGGGATAACGGGACTATTGTTAAAACGACAAACACTTAAAAATGCCAGTAAAAATCAGATTGTCACGACACGGTAAGAAAGGCTACGCCTTCTACCATATCGTCGTAGCCGACAGCAGGGCGCCACGTGATGGCCGGTTTATCGAAAAGCTCGGGACCTATAACCCGAACACCAATCCTGCTACAATCGACCTCGATTTCGACAGCGCACTGGGCTGGTTGCAGAAGGGCGCACAGCCCACCGACACCTGCCGCGCCATCCTCTCCTACAAGGGGGTACTTTACAAGAAACATCTTTTAGGTGGTGTTTCCAAAGGTGCTTTCACCGAGGATGAAGCAGCTGCTAAGTTCGAAAAATGGCTCAGCGAGAAGGCGGCCAGGATAGACACTAAGACAGGTCGTCTGGGCAGCGAGAAAGACGCGGCCGAGAAAGCCCGCCTTGCCGCAGAGACCAAAATCAAGGAGGAACGTGCCAAGGCCGTAGCCGCCAAGAAGGCCGCGGCAGATGCCGCCGCCGCAGGCGAGGAAGCAGTGGAAGAGGGAGCAGAAGCAGCAGAAGAGACAGCTCCCGAAGCAGAAGCAGCAGAAGCACCTGCCGCTGAGTCAGCGGAAGAAGCGCCCGCCGCCGCACCTGCCGAGGAGGCAACACCTGCCGAAGAGGCTCCGGCCGAAGCTCCCGCAGAAGAGGAAAAGGCTGCTGAATAATAAGTTCGGTCCGGTCGTGGAATTTGTAACCGCGGGAAAGTTCACCAGAACCTTCGGGAAGGAAGGGGAGGTTATCGCGGTGCTTTACGACAGTTTTCCGGCCGGGTATGATAAAAGGGAACCGCTGTACGTCCGTCTGGACGGGCTGACGGTTCCCTTTTTTATCTCCCGTCTCGAGAGACGCGGCAGGAGCGGTGCCCTTGTTGTGCTGGACGATGTGGACAATGAGACCCGTGCAGGTATAATCCTCGGCCGGGAGTTTCTTATCCCGGCAGCCATGGCCGGGGAATCCGAGGAAGCGGACGACCTCTCTTTTTTTATCGGTTACACGGCGGTGCTTACCGAAGCCGGAAGCGAAACTAAGACTACCGGTATCGTTACCGGTATAGCCGGTAACGACGCCAATCCTTTATTCGCCGTTGAAATAGATGCGGTGGAGTATCTCGTTCCCGCGGCCGGGGAGATGATTACGGCCGTAGACCCCGAAAAGAGTATTATCCGGCTCGAAATCCCTCCGGGGCTGTTGGATCTGTAATTATTCCGGGATAATCCGTACTTTTGCGCACTATGAAAAGAGTCGTAATCGGATTGTCGGGCGGAGTGGATTCGTCAGTGGCGGCGTACCTGCTCCGGGAGCAGGGGTACGATGTCGTGGGGCTGTTTATGCGCAACTGGCACGACACGACCGGTACGCTCTCGGGCGACTGCCCGTGGTACGACGACCAGATGTTCGCCGAATCGGTGGCCCGCAAACTCGATATCCCGTTCCATTTTACCGACCTTAGCGACCAGTACCGTGAAAGGGTGGTCGATTATATGTTCAGCGAGTACGGAAAGGGCCGCACTCCGAATCCCGATGTGCTGTGCAACAGGGAGATAAAGTTCGATGTATTTCTTAAAGAGGCATTGAAACTGGGTGCTGATTATGTCGCCACGGGGCACTACTGCCGTAAGGAAACCGTGCTGGGACATGACGGCCGGGAGGTGTACCGGCTGCTGGCCGGTACCGACCCCGGAAAGGACCAGAGTTATTTTCTTTGTCAGCTGTCGCAGGAGCAGTTGAAATACGCGCTGTTCCCGATTGGGGATATGCTCAAAAGCGAAGTGAGGGAGGTTGCCGCCCGGGAGAAGCTCGCGACGGCCAAACGTAAGGATTCCCAGGGAATCTGCTTCGTGGGCAAGGTCGACCTGCCGGTGTTTCTCCAGCAGAAACTCGAGTCGCGGCGGGGGGATATTATCGAAATACCGGCGGACTGGCCCGGTTATACCGTTCCGGAGTCTGCTGAAGGCGACCGGCTAAACCCGTCGGCCGGGGAACTCGACCATGCCGCACGGCCGTTCTCTTACGAACCTCGGTACGGAATCAAGGTCGGCGAACACGGTGGCGCCCATTTCTATACCATCGGCCAGCGCAAAGGATTGAGCGTGGGCGGGAAGCCGGAACCCCTGTTTGTAATCGCGACCGATGTGGAGCGGAATATCGTCTATGTCGGGCAAGGGCAGTCCCACCCGGGCCTCTACCGGCGCGGGCTCTATATCCGGCCCGAAGAGATCCACTGGATTAGGGAGGACCTCGCTTTGAGACCCGGAGAATCGGGCCGGTACAGCTTC
The DNA here is from genome assembly GCA_020859685.1 of Rikenellaceae bacterium. Lineage (GTDB taxonomy): Bacteria > Bacteroidota > Bacteroidia > Bacteroidales > Rikenellaceae > WRDF01. Next base: position 9,346 of record JAJBVT010000004.1, on the reverse strand, counting down.
CGGATACGCTACCGCCAGCCTTTGCAGTCGGGTCTCTTATTCGTTACCCGTGACGGGGCATATATCAGGTTCGACGAGCCGCAGCGGGGAATTACCGCGGGTCAGTTCGCCTCGTGGTACGACGGGAACGAACTCATCGGTTCCGGGGTTATTAACGGTTGATTCAAGGAAATGAACCGGTCCGGTAAGATAATCGTCATATTGATTGTATGGCTCGCGCTGTCCGCTACACGGGCAGCCGCGCAGGCGGACCGCATCGTTACGGCCGGATTCTGGAATGTGGAAAACCTCTACGATACTGTCCCGTCGCTGTTTTACGACGATTCGGATTATACTCCCGGCGGTCGGCTGGGATGGAATACGGCAAGGTACCGCAATAAGCTGGACCGGTTGGCCGAGGTGGTGGATTCCCTGTCGCTCGACATACTCGGCCTTGCGGAGGTGGAGAACGAAGCGGTCGTCCGCGACCTGATACTAAATCTCGAAACGCCCTACAATTACATCCACCACACCGGCGGAGACTCACGGGGGCTGGACCTCGTACTGCTGTTCAAAGGCGACAGGTTCTACCCCGAACAGTCCCGGCTGGTGAGTTCGGGAACCTCACGGGAGTTCCTGTATGTTCGCGGTGAGTCTATGGGACTGCGGTTGGATATAGTAGTTTGCCACCTGCCGTCCCGGCTCAACAACTACCGGTACCGTGAGAGGGCCACTGCCGCCCTTGCCCGGTTCTGCGACTCGCTCCTGCGCCACGATACTGAGGCGCAGCTCGTGGTTATGGGCGATTTTAACTGCTCCCCGCGCGAGAAGCCGCTCAGTAAATATTTTTCCGGCCGGTTCCCCGCTCCGGCAGGACTGCCGCAGGTCTACTCCCCGTTCGAAGAGCATGTCCGCAAAGGGCAGGGAACCTACGCCTACCGGGGTAAATGGAGTATGAGCGACAATATTCTGCTGTCGGCAGGGTTCTACTACGGTGATGGATTTACCTACTTCGGGTGCGGAATCTATATACGGCCCTATCTTCTGGACTATTCCGACAGGCGGCGGCAGGGATTCCCGCTGAGGACGTTCACCTCCGGGGTCTACCGCAACGGGTACAGCGACCACCTTCCCGTATACGTGGTGTTCGGATAAGTACGGCGCCGGAAGAGAACCCGGATTCGAACTCGCGGTGCTGTTATGAGAGTTATCCCGCCCCGGCGTTCAGGCGTCGACTATCTTGTAGAGTTTATCCCCGCGTTTGACTTCGGAGGGCGTACGGAGGGAACAATACTGGCCCTGCACGGCCTGTGCGGCCGGCTTCTCCTCCACCCGGATACCCGTGGCCGGGCACTCCAAAGCACCCGTGGTAGCGCCTATTATCACTATTTCGTCCCCATCGTCCAGTACGGCGGCCTCTATCAGCACCTCGGCCACCCCTATTTTTTTAAAGAAGTTTGTTACTTTTCCCACGTATACCTTGCGGCGCGTGGCCGCCGAGCCGTAACGGGTACTCAGTTCGGGCACCGACGCGCCGGAATAGAACCCGTCCCAGAAACCCCGGTTGAAAACCGTGGTCAACCTATCTTTCAGCCTTGCGGCCAGCTCCTCACAGTACGTTCCCGCCGTTAGGGCATCCACCGCCTCGCGGTAGCACTCTATGACCCGTTTAACGTATTCGGCCGACCGTGCGCGGCCCTCGATTTTCAGCACGCGTACGCCCACGTCCACGAATTTGTCGAGGAAGCCCACGGTACACAGGTCCTTGGGCGAGAGCAGGTAATTCCCTTCGGCGGCAATCTGCTCCCCCGTGTCACGGTCGGTAAGCATGAAGGAGCGGCGGCAAATCTGGCGGCACGCTCCCCGGTTGGCCGAGCATCCGCTCTCGTGGAGGCTCAGGTAGCATTTGCCCGAAACGGCCATACACAACGCCCCGTGGGCGAACATCTCGATTATCACCTGCCGCCCGGACGGGCCGCATATATTCTCCCGCAGGATACCGTCATAAATGGCCCGCACCTGCCCGAGAGACAGCTCCCGGGCCAGCACCACCACGTCCGCCCACTGCGCGTAAAACTGCAGGGTCTCCAGATTCGATACGTTCAGTTGGGTGGATATATGGACCTCCATACCTGCCTTTCGGGCATAGAGTATTGCGGACTGGTCGGAAACGATGACCGCATCGACTCCCGCCGCGGCCGCACTGTCTACCACCGACCTCATCTCGGCCAGTTCGTCATCATAGAGGACCGTATTGACGGCAAGGTATGCCCGCGCACCCTTCGCGTGAATTTTATCTACAATTTCCGGGAGTTCTTCCCGCCGGAAATTGGAAGTGGACCGGGCGCGCATATTGAGTTGCCCCACCCCGAAATAGACCGAGTCGGCACCAGCGTCCAACGCCGCCGTAAGGCACTCCCACGACCCCGCCGGGGCCATCACCTCGATAGTACGCATAGTTTCCCGTTCTGCAAATCCGGTCATATCCGGGGGCTGCCCGCCATTCGCTCGATCTAATACGCTCTAACGGTATCGGCAAGCCCTTCCTGTTATAAGTTCCGGTTAATAACTCCTTGCGAAAATCACCCGGCGGTTCGACGGCTTACCGGTATAGATACATTTACCCTCCTCGTAAGGGGCGTCGAGCGGAATGCAGCGGATGGTAGCTTTGGTTTCGGCCTTTATGGCCTCTTCGGTCTCCGGTGTGCCGTCCCAGTGGGCGAGCAGAAAACCGCCCTTCTCGTCGAGCAGGCGCTTGAACTCCCCGTAATCGTCCACCACGGTGGTCATACTTTCGCGGAAACCGAGGGCTTTGGCGAAGATATTCCGCTGGATTTCGTCCATCAGGGCTTCGATGCGGTCGGCCACCCCGTCCTGGGGCACGACCTCTTTGGTAAGGGTATCCCGGCGGGCCAGCTCGATGGTTCCGGCGGCCATGTCGCGCGGGCCGAGGGCCAGCCTTACGGGCACGCCTTTGAGTTCGTACTCGGCGAATTTGAAGCCGGAGCGGACATTGTCGCGGTCGTCCACCTTGACGCTTATCCCCTTCTGTTTCAGCGTCGCCGCTATCTCATGGAGCCTGCCGCATACTGTGGCATGCTCTTCCTCGCCTTTGTAAATGGGTATCAGGACCACCTGTATAGGTGCCAGTTTCGGCGGCAGGACAAGCCCGTTATTGTCGGAATGGGCCATAATCAGCGCGCCCATAAGCCGTGTGGATACCCCCCATGAGGTAGCCCAGACGTATTCCAGTTTGCCTTGGCGGTTGGCGAACTGCACGTCGAAAGCCTTGGCGAAGTTCTGACCCAGAAAGTGGGATGTGCCGCTTTGCAGGGCCTTCCCGTCCTGCATCAGGGCCTCGATGGTGAGGGTGTCCTCCGCACCGGCGAACCGTTCGCTCTCGGACTTATGGCCCACCACTACGGGAACGCCCATCCACCCCTCGGCAAAGTCGCGGTAGACGTTTACCATGCGCAGGGTCTCCTCCTCGGCTTCCCGACGGGTCTCGTGGGCGGTATGGCCCTCCTGCCACAGGAACTCGGCCGTACGCAGGAACAGGCGTGTACGCATCTCCCAGCGCACCACGTTGGCCCACTGGTTACAGAGTATCGGCAGGTCGCGGTAGGACTGTATCCAACCCTTATAGGTGTTCCAGATTATGGTTTCCGAGGTCGGCCTAACTATTAGTTCCTCTTCGAGTTTGGCGTCCGGGTCCACGGTCACACCGCCCTGCCCGTCGTTCATAAGGCGGTAATGGGTGACCACGGCGCACTCCTTCGCGAACCCCTCGACGTGCTTGGCCTCCCGGCTGAAGAACGACTTGGGGATAAACAGCGGAAAGTAGGCGTTCACATGCCCCGTCTCCTTGAACATATCGTCCAGCGCGCGCTGCATCTTCTCCCATATAGCGTAGCCGTACGGTTTAATGACCATACTGCCGCGAACGGCCGAGTATTCAGCCAGCCCGGCCTTGAGCACCAGGTCGTTATACCACTGGGAATAGTTCTCTTCCCGGCTTGTGAGTTCCTTCAATTCTTTGGCCATAACTTTAATTCTTTATACCGGACGCAAAGGTACTATTTTTCCGTAAGATTAAGCTATTCCGTACGGCCGTAATAGGCGCTGTGTATGGTGGAACGCCGTTTTTTTACTATCTTTGGAAAAAGGGTGCGGGCGGGGATATGGCAGGAAAATCAGGCCACCGTAAACGACTTTCGGGACAATGCCCGATGCAACGCCGCCGCCACCCGTGGCATCTTACCGGTAAAGGAGGTTATAAGGGGAGGTCTCAAGCGGTCGGGGCGGTTCCGGCGGACCGAATACGGCATCGGCCGCGTCCGAATGAAATATTTGACGGAACATACTTAATACGGCACTATTTTCGTTTGAATACTATAATATTGTAACCGGACCTGTAATACTTATAAATATGGAAAAGAAGAGGAAGATAATAGGTATGATAGCAGTAGCGGTGGCCGCCGTGCTGACGGCAGGCTGCTCGACTACTTCGTACTCCTCGTCCGCCCGGGTGGGGGACGACCTGTACGGTACTCATAACAGGATAGCCATCGCAGAGAGAGAGAGGCTCGAAGCCGAAGCCGCTCAGGCCGAAGCGGAAGCGCGTGCGGCCAAACTGCGAGCCATGATAGCCGCTGCGGAAGCCAACCAGATGGAAATTGTCTACGAAGAAGCGACCAATCCCTACGACGAGATACTGGTGAGCGACTATGAAAGCGCTTACGAACGGAGGCTGAGGGGATTCCAATCGCCCACCTATAAAATGCCGTCGAGCTACTACAACCTGCGTTTCTCGAGTGCGGGATGGTATGCCACTGCTTACGACCCGGCGTTTTACAACGTGATGGTCATGGGCGACGAGGTCTGGGTCGAACCGAAATATATAACGTCGATGTTCGGGTACTGGGGTGCTCCGGCGTTCAATTTCTCGTTCGGCTGGGGCACGCCCTGGTGGTCGTTCGGCGCGGGTTACTACTACGGATGGCGTAATTATTATTGGGGAAGCCACTATTACGGCCCGTGGGGACCGTCATATAACTGGTACTGGGGCTGGAATTCGCCCTACTACTGGGGCTATCACGGATTCCACCACCACCATTACTACCCGCCGCACTACCGCTACGGGTACCATTACGGCGGTTCTTCACGTGCTTCGGCACGGTACAACCAGCCCTCATGGTCCAACGGCTACCGCACCACCACTTCGAGGAATACCGCATCGACTTCACGCGGCGGTTCTTCCACCACATCGAGGACCGGCAACTACGGCACCACCACCAGCACATCGAGGGGGACTACTTCGACCATAGGCAGCTCGACCTCGAGGGGAACGTCTACGACCGGTACCGCTTCTTCGTCGAGGGGTACGGCTACTTCGAGCGGCACGAGCACCTCGCGCGGTACGGGTACCGTTTCATCGGGGAGTTCGACTTCCCGCGGTACTACATCGACCGGTACTTCTACCTCGACTTCGAGAAGTTCGGGCGTCAGCACCGGTACCGGAAGCACTTCCCGCAGCAGTTCGGTAGGCTCCTCGAGTTCGTCGAGTTCCAGAAGCAGCGGCACGGTGAGCGGCGGTTCAACGAGCCGGAGTTCAGGCTCGAGTTCCGGTGGCAGCAGTTCACGCGGAGGTTCGAGCGGCGGCTCGTCCAGAAGGTAACGTAACATCCTGTAATAATAACAGGCCCCAGCTCCACCCGGGCCGGGGCCTTTTTTATGACCAACTTAACCGGAACTTAATATGAAAAAGATAACTTTTCTCCTTTCGGCCGTCGCGATGATGGTTACTCAGGGAGCGGCCTTCGGCCAGACGGGCCTGCTTTTCTCACAGTCCGACCTCACCCCCACAGATCTTGCGCGGATCTCCTTCACCGGGACCCAGTTCGGTACCGCGCGCAGCATGGGTATGGGCGGGGCGTTCACTTCGCTCGGGGCGGACCTCACCACCATGAGCCTTAACCCGGCAGGATTGGGAATGTATCAGAGTTCGGAATTGGGGATAACCCCTATGATATCCATAACCAAATCGACTAACACCGACCCTATCGGCATTACCAACGGCGACAACACCAAAACCCGCTTCTCACCGGCCAACATCGGTACGGCCATAAATTTCTATCAGGGCAGCGGCGGCCTGACAAGTTTTACCTTCGGGGTCGCATACAACAAGGTCGCCGATTTCAACGTGAGCAACTCCATGCAGCACGGCAGCAACAGCTCCTCGGTCGCCGACCTGTTTATGCGGCAGCTTGCGGGAACATCGCACAGCAGTATGAACAGCGCGACTTTCCGGAATACCGGAATCGACAAATGGGGTGCTTTAATGGCCTATAATACTTATCTGATAGATGCAGGCGGGACCAACGGGGAATATATCAGCGACGCTATCGCAAACAATGCCGTAATATATCAGGGTACGATACTCAATACCCGCGGGAGTATCGGGGAGTATAATTTCGCGGCGGGTTTCAATTTCCAGAATAAATTGTACCTCGGTTTCTCGGTCGGTGTTCAGGACCTACTGTTCAAGCAGACGGTGAGTTATACCGAATCTTACGAGAACAACTCCGGTGCCGCCGACCCGGCGGTGGGTATGTTCTACGGGCAAAGCTATAAGATTACGGGTACGGGCGTAAACTTCAAAGTCGGCCTGACTTACCGCCCCGTCGATGAGCTGCGTATCGGATTCGCGGTGCACACCCCCACTTATATGAACACCACCCATTCGTACAATGCCGGTATGACGGTCTACTTCCCGGACGGCGACAACTGGGACGACTCGCCGACCGACCGTTACGATTACGACTTCTCCACACCCACACGCCTGCTCGGGGGTATCTCCTACACATTCGGCAATATCGGTATCCTGGCTGTCGATTACGAGCGGGCATGGTACAACTCCATGAGGCTGAACGGCGACGATATCGACTACCGCTGGGGTTTCAACGACGAGGTTAAATATCTGTTCAAAGGTAACAACACGATAAGGGCAGGTGCGGAAGTGCGTCCGTTCGGTCCCGATGTGGCCCTTCGTGCCGGGTTCACCTATACGGATTCGATGGTCGATATCGATCTGGCCCGGGAGGCTTACGACTCTCCCGTGCCGAGACAGAATATCGGAGCGTCGGGAGGTATCGGTTTCCGCCTCGGCAGGTTATCGTACCTCGACCTTGCTTACTCATTTAACCATACCAGGTATACTGACTACTATGTGTACCACTACGTAACTTCCGCTAACGCAGTATGGGACAGCGGGAACCCGACCCAAAAAACGGACCGCCATTCGGTGGTGGCCACGCTCGGTTTCCGGTTCTAAAGTTCGACCACAGACAAGGGCCGCATCCGTGCACGGATGCGGCCCTTGTCTGTTTAGGGGTTACAGCATACTTAGCACGGCGATGGCCGCCACGGCAAGCCCTATCCCGACGTAATTTAACCCGGACAGTTTTTCCCGGAATATCCACACCCCGGCCACAGTCGCAAGGACTATGGCCCCGGTATAATAGAGCGGGTAGAATACCGAGCCGTCCATATAAGCAAGTCCGTTAAACACCCCGGTCATACATATCCAGTTCATTACCCCGAGCAGAGCACCCCAGTCTAGGTCGCGAACGGTAAGGCGGTGCCGTTTCCGCATATTCCCGATTAGGAAACATATAAGTCCCGTGACTGCTCCGGCGGCGAACATCACCCCGTTGAAAACCGGATAGAGATCCTCGGACGGTATCCGGGTCCGCTGGGTGTACTGCACCAGCGTATCGTTCACCCCGTTGAAAAGGAACACCCCGAGCGGCAGCGCCAGCAGGGCCGCATGCGATAGCCCGGCCACTGCGCCGGACCGTTCTCCGGATGGTTTTTTTAGAATCAGGAACATGGACAGCAGTATCACGGCCAACAGCCCTATCTTTGCCGCCGTGGCCTGCTCGCCCAAAAACAGGAAAGCGAATACGACTGGTATCACCACCGCCGCTCTTCCCGAAATGGTCGTCACCGCCACCCCCGACCGCTGTGCCGAAAGGGCGTAAACCACGAACGAGAACATAAACATCGCCCCGATAACCAGTGCCAGGCAGAACCATCCCGCATGCGCAATCTCAGCCGCGGACGGCACGCCCGGCGCGAATCCGAAAGCGAGCGAGGAGGCGACGATATAGTTGACGGTTATCCCCGCATTCAGGTCGACCCCCTTCAGGTCGAATACCTTTAATATTATTACCAGCGAGGAGGACCCTAAGATGGCCGCAAGCAAATACCACATACCGATAATCTGAGTTTTTAATTCCCTGAATCCGGGAATGGTTAAGACGTTTCACACAGTGCTCCCCGCCGGGCAGTGGGTGGGCAGGCTTGCCCCGGCCCGTCATGCGTTCGGGCAAATCCTCAAAGTGGTTACGGGACCGGTTAAACGGGCGGTTATTTATTCCTGTCGGCAAGGGATTGGATAAGGCCGCACAGGGGTGCGGACCGCTCCGCCCCTGCAGATAGTTCCCCGACAAGTTCCGAGGCCCGGCCGAGGTGCTTATCGACTACCTTCCGGGACATCCGCGGTATATCGAGCGAGTCGTATATAGTGCGGACGCGGCTGATTTTGTGCGACAGCGGGAGCGAACGGTCGGCGAACGTACCGAGCAGGGCGCGCCGGGTGGCCGCCCCGGCTTCGTTCAGCGCGTTGATAGCTAGGAACGTTTTTTTGCTCTCGGCGATATCGCCCCCCACCTGCTTACCCAACACCTCGCTGGTTCCGTAGGTGTCGAGGTAATCGTCCTGTACCTGAAAGGCGAGGCCGAGCTCCGTGCCGTACTCGTAAAGTATGCCGAGGTCCTTCGGCGGTGCGCCCGCCAGTATCCCGCCCATTTTGGCCGCCGCCCCGAAAATTACGGCCGTCTTTAACCGTATCATATTCAGGTACTCTTCGAGGGTGACGTCCTCACGGCTCTGGAAATCCATATCGTATTGCTGGCCTTCGCACACTTCGAGCGCCATTTTATTGAACTCGTCCAGAAGGGCGGGAAGTTTTTCGCCGGACGATTTCGCCAGCAGGTAATATGAGTAGATAACCATTGCGTCGCCAGAGAGGATGGCGCAGTTCTCCCCCCATTTTTTATACACGGTAGGTTTGCCCCGGCGGATATCGGCATTATCCATGATATCGTCGTGGAGAAGAGTGAAATTGTGGAACACCTCCAGCGCGGCCGCGCACGGCAGCGCCCCGTCCACATCGCCGCCGTAAATATCGCAAACGATGGTGAGCAGCAGCGGCCTTATCCGCTTCCCGCCCTCTTCCAGGATATACTGGATTGGCGAATAAAGTTCGGTCGGCTCACCGCGAAACGTTAGACTGCCTATAAAA
>JAJBVT010000106.1:30962-60515 GCA_020859685.1 Rikenellaceae bacterium | reverse complement strand
GAGTATGGCGAATAATATATTCAGGCGATTAAGGTGATACGTCTGCTTTGCAGACGTGCGGCCCGCCGGGGGCGGGGTGGCGGGCCGCATATAAACCAATGTCGGTCCGAACGGATGTAAGGAATATTCCATTGATATTTAGATCCTTCGCTGGCGCTCAGGATGACATTTTTTAATGAGCCGCGGGCGTCGGTCGTTTCAAAAATATCGTTTTATAACTGCGTTTTTCCTTTTACTTATACGATTTCGGGTAGATGCTTGGTGTTGCTGCGGATGGTGTCCCACACTTCGCCGATATTGCCCGAGAGCATTATCTTGGCCATCGCTTCGGCGAACCCTTTCACCTGCGAGTATTCGATATGCGGAGGCAGGGCGAGGGAATCGGGGTCGGTCATCAGTTCGATAAGCACGGGGCCGTCGATATCGAACGCGCTCCGGACGGCCGTTTCGACCTGCGAAGGGTCGTGGACCGTTACTCCGGGCATACCCATAGCCTCGGCCACCTTGGCGAAGTCGGGGTTGTACATATCGGTCTGCCAGTCGGGGAACCCGGCTACCTCCATTTCGAGCTTAACCATCCCCAGCGCCCGGTTGTTGAATACGAACAGCTTGACGGGCAGTTTGTACTGCACTATCGTTGCCAGATCGCCCAGCAGCATCGACAGACCCCCGTCACCGCACAGCGCCACGACCTGCTGCCCGGGCCTCGCCATCGCCGCGCCGATAGCCTGCGGCATGGCGTTGGCCATCGAGCCGTGGTTGAACGAACCTATCATTTCACGCTTTCCGGTGGCCGTCAGATAACGGGCACCCCAGACACAACACATCCCGGTATCGACCGTGAAGATGGCGTCGCGGGCGGCGTACCGGTCTATCAGCGTGGCGGCGAACTCGGGAGCTATCCGGTCCTCGCGGCCCTTGATTTCGGCCTCTTTGGCCATGATTCCGGCGTGGTGGCGGTAGTCGAGCAACTGCTTTTCGAGGAACGTTGTATCGTTCTGCTCCTTTATCAGCGGAAGCAGGGCGGTGAGGGTATCCTTCACGTCGCCCTCGATGCCCAGTTCGACCTTGGCGCGGCGGCCGAGCCTCTCGGGCCGGATATCGACCTGCACGATGGGGCATTTGGTGGGCAGGAACGGATCGTAAGGGAAGTCGGTGCCGAGCATAACGAGCAGTTCAGCATCGTGCATCGCTTCGTATGCCGCGGGAAGCCCGAGCAGGCCCGTCATACCTATCTCGTAGGGATTGTCGTACTGTATAGCCATTTTCGATTTGAAGGTGTAGGCCACGGGGGCCTTCGCCTTGCGGGCGAACTCCACCACCTCCGCGTGGGCGTTGCGGGCGCCTATACCGCAGAAGATAACCGTTTTGCGCGAAGAGTCCACCATCGCCGCGAACCGGGCCAGCGCATCGGCCGACGGAACGGTATGGGCGGCGGTGGCGTAGGTTTTCTGCGAACTCAGGGGGTCGGTGGCGTGCTTCTGGGCCAGGTCGCCGGGAAGGCCGATTACGGCCACCTCCTGCCTGCCGACGGCGTGCTGCAAGGCACCCTGCAGCATGCGCGGCAACTGTTCCTGAGTGAGGGCCATCTCGTTATAGCCGGAGCAGTCGGCGAAGAGTTTGGCGGGCGAAGTCTCCTGGAAATATTTGGTTCCCATCTCCCCCGACGGGATGGCCGAGGCGATGGCGAGCACGGCGCATCCGGTGCGGTGGGCGTCGTAGAGGCCGTTGATAAGGTGTACGTGGCCCGGGCCGCAGCTTCCCGCACAGCAGGCGATACCGTTCAGCTGCGCCTCGGCACCGGCCGCGTAGGCGCCCGTCTCCTCGTGGCGCACATGCACCCATTTAACGTTCTTATGCCGCCTTACGGCGTCGTTCACCGGGTTAAGGCTGTCGCCCGTCACGGCATATATCCGTTCCACACCCGCCTCGTGGAGCATATCGACCAACTGGTCGGCAATCTTTTTGGCCATAATCAACTATTTAAAGCTAAGTTAAAGAACAAATAAAGTGCCACCCGGAGCGGAGGGCGTTCGGGCAAAAGGTGTATATTTGCGGTCGGTATCACAGCTTATTATCAGTCGTTATGGAAATATTGGTGACCGGTTGCGCCGGTTTCATAGGCCACCGCACGGTGGGAATGCTGCTCGACGAGGGCCATACCGTTACGGGTATCGACAACCTCAACGACTATTACGACCCGGCCCTCAAAACAGCGAGGCTTGCCGACCTGGGCATCGATATGGCGGCCGGGGCGGGGGAGGACGGTTTCCGCACGACGGCCGACGGCCGTTTCCGGTTTATGGTCGCCGACGTGGCCGACCGCGGGCAGCTCCTTGCCGCCGCCGACGGGCGCCGGTTCGACAAGGTATGCCATCTTGCCGCACAGGCCGGGGTAAGGTACAGCATCGAAAATCCGCAGGCCTACGTGGACGCTAACTTGCAGGGATTCTGCAATATGCTCGAGCTGTGCCGCCACAGGCCGGGGGTGAAGTTCGTCTACGCCAGCAGTTCCAGCGTCTACGGCAACAGCACGGAGATACCCTACCGCGAGGGGAACCGCACCGACGCGCCCGTGAGTTTCTACGGGGCCACCAAGAAGTCCAACGAGGTACTTGCGGCCAGTTATGCCTCGCTCTACGGCATGGAGACGGTGGGGCTTCGGTTCTTCACCGTCTACGGCCCGTGGGGCAGGCCCGATATGGCCCCGTTTCTGTTCGCCTCGTCCATACTCGAGGGGCGTACCATTAACATCTTCAACAAAGGGGATATGAGCCGTGACTTCACATTCGTGGACGATATCGCCGAGGGTGTCTGCCGCGTGCTCACCGGCAGTCCGGCGACCGGAGAGGCCGTACAATCGCCGGGGGCAAGTATCTACAATATCGGCAACTCCCGGCCGGTTAAACTGATGGAGTTTATCTCCATAATCGAGCGGCTCACCGGCCGCGAGGCCGTGCGCAACTATATGCCCATGCAGCCGGGAGACGTCCACGCTACGTGGGCCGACACCTCCCTGCTACAACGCGACTACGGATACCACCCCTCAACACCGCTCGAAACAGGTCTGGCAAAGTTTATAACCTGGTACAGGAGTTATTTCGGGATATAGGCGCCGGTAAGTTCTGCCCGGCTGTTATATCTTCTATTGACTTTTTAGATCCTTCGCTGGCGCTCAGGATGACATTCGGAGGTATAATAGCCCAGCCACTAATATGTCATCGTAACATCAAAAGCCTGCCGCCGGGGGCGGGGTGTCGGGCCGTATATAAAGCGCCGTATATAAAGCAATGTCATTCTGAGCGACAGCGAAGAATCTTCTTTATATATTCAAGGGAAATTCCGATGGTAGATCCTTCACTTCGTTCAGGATGACATAATAAACACTTCGTACTTACGGCTCTTTGGATTTTAATACTAAAATGCCTGCCACGCGGCAGGCATGCGGCCCGCCGGGTGCGGGGTGGCAGGCCGTATATAAAGCAATGTCATTCTGAGCGACAGCGAAGAATCTTCTTTATATATTCAAGGGAAATTCCGATGGTAGATCCTTCACTTCGTTCAGGATGACATAATAAACACTTCGTACTTACAGCTCTTTGGATTTTAATACTAAAATGCTTGACAAGACGGAGCATGCCTGCCGCCGGGGGCGGGGTGGCGGGCCGCTGAATACAGATTGTTGTTACCTTATTCAAAGAGTAGGGTCTTGGGACGACTGCCGGGTTCTGCCCTCGACACGAGCCAGAGTGGCCTTCATACTCACCCCGACCACCGCGCCGGAGAGTCGGTTCTACCGGCCGCCACACTCAAAGCGAACCAGTGGGATTCCGGCATACTCACCCCGACCGCCGCACGGGAGCGTCGGATTTCTGCCTGTCACCGCATTCACCATAAACCGGGAGAGTGTTCCGGGTACTATCTTTCAAACCGTTGAAGATGCGGCCGCGGTTACAGCCCGGCCGTCTCTTTGATACCCTGAAGGAGGGTTCTCCACAGGTAGTTGAACTGCGAGCGGTCGGGGTCCCGCTCGGCGGTGCCGGTGCCGCGACGCGTCTCCCCGTGCTCCGGGTTACTGTCCTTGACCACGAACTCGTTTGCTATCCACGAGAGGAATTTGCGCTCCTTTACCTCGTTGTCGCCCTTGTTCCTGACGAGCGCGATTTTCAGGTCGTGGTAGAGCAGGGTAAGGTCCACCGAGGCGGTGCTGCCGTCGCCCGTGATATGAAAGTCCAGTTTGTCGATGGTCCCCTCCTCTATTTCCGCTTTGGCCAGCGGGATTATAGTCTGGTTGAGCAGTGACATATCCATGCTTCCGAGCGAGCCGCGCACTTCGAACCGGTTCGTACCGCGGGACTTCGGGAAATAGAAAGTTGCGTGGAGAGGCGCCCTGCCGTACATCGCGGCGTGGGCGGACAGGGTGTAGAAGGGTTCTTCCGCGTCAGGGATATTGGTAAGTCCGGTAAAGGTGCCGGAGAGGTTGGTGAAATTTATCACCCCCGGTTCGGTGCCGTACTGCGGCAGCTCGCGGTAGACGGCGTCCATCGACCCCACCGAGATTTTCCCGGTCCGCAGCAGGAACGGCAGCTCCTGCACCGACTCGTAGAGCAGTTTTTTATATCTGTACGGCACGTTGGCGTTCCGGTCTTTGTAGCTCTCAACATGTCCCGAAGTTACGTATACGCTGTCCGCTTTTACGTAGGGCGTACCCTATGTCAGAAGCGCGTCCAGCCCTTCGATACGGATTCCCTGTGCCGAGAGTTTCGTCCAGTCCGCGTGTTTTTCGCTTTTGTAGACGAACTGCGCCATAGGGTATTTGGGGTCCACCGATACGGAGGCTATTGTCAGCACCCCGTCGCCCGAGGTGTACCGCACCGAATCGATACGGGTATCGACCGACGAGTCACGGTTGGTCATCAGCACGCTGCCGACCGACAACCGGGCGTCCACCGTTTCACGAATGCTGAGGCTGTCGGAAATGCTTTTACCCCGCAGGCTTATATCTATATCGATAGCGTCCGCCTCGGTGTAGGAAGCCTCGCCGTCCTCGTGCTGGCGCAGAATTATATTACCGTCGCGGATTATGACACGGCGTACTGGAATAGAGAGCGGTTTTCGGGCCGCCGCCGTATCTTTCGTCTCCTTTTTGTCCTCGTCGGGTTTGTAGATGTCGGCCGTAATCAGCGGACGGTCTATCTCGACGCTCCGGAGCTGCGCCCCGGAACCCTCCTTCAACAGCTTCATATTCAGGCCCGAAGCGTAAACGCCGTCGATCGAGATATCGTAAATCATATCCGACCGGCCTTCGCCGGCCTCCCGCCGCCGGTTGGGCATCATCCGGATACCCTTAAGGGTGGCCGACCTGCCGAAAATATTTACCGTCGCCCGGTCCACCGTCACGTCGTAAATCCCGCCGTCCAGCTCCGCGCCCTTCTCTTCGATAACGCTCTTTATCTTGTTGCCCAGCCATACCTGCACTCCGAAAAACCCGAGTATCAGCAGGAAAAGCACGATGGCAGCTATCTTCAATGCCTTCATAAACTCATATTTACAGCCACACCCGTTAGCGGGCGCGCCCAAAGAGTTGAGCAATTTTACTGCCAACAAGGCCCCGCCCGGAAGGGGCGGCTTTCGGGCGGGTTCCACTTGCGCCGGACTCCCGGAGGGACCCCGGCCGTCCGCATTTCCACTTCCTCTGGAGGAACCCTTTACGGAAGGGGTTCAGGAAGACCGCCGGGCCGTCAGACGCTTACCCGCAGAAGGCACCCCGAAAGACCGTAAGGCGACGAAGGATCTACCGCTGGGGTTGGACACTAATCAGAGATAGATTCTTCGCTGGCGCTCAGAATGACATTTAATATTTGGCCCGCCACCCATGCCCCCGACGGAGTCGGAGCGGTTTGGATTGTTTTTTGCATGGTGCCCACCGTCGGAAAGACACCGTATCCGTTAAACAAAACGATAAAGCCTATGGATTGGATATTCAACCTACTGCGCAATTCGCCCGAACTTGCGATATTCCTCACTCTCGCCCTCGGGGCGGCTCTCGGCCAGCTGAAAATCAAAGGGTTCAGCCTCGGCACCGTCACCGGCGTACTGCTTATGGGGGTACTAATCGGCCAGCTCGGTATCACCATTTCGCCGACGGTAAAGACCACGTTTTTTCTGCTGTTCCTGTTCGCCGTGGGTTACTACATCGGGCCGCAGTTCGTACGGGGGCTGAAAAAGGACGGGCTTCCCCAGATAGGGTTCGCGGCCATCATCGCCGTGATGTGCCTGCTCGTGCCGTATATATGCGCGAAGATACTCCATTACGATATCGGTAACGCCGTCGGGCTGCTCTCGGGCGCCAATACAATTTCGGCCGTTATCGGGGTGGCGACCGACACCATCAACCAGCTCTCGATCGACGCCTCGCTCAAACAGCAATATATAAACGAAATACCGGTAACTTACGCCGTTACATATATATTCGGTACGGCCGGTACGGCATGGTTCCTCTCGTCGGTCGGCCCGAAGATACTCGGTGTCGATATCGCCAAAGCCAGCAAGGAGTACGAAGACCAGCACGGGGGCCTTATCACCAACGACGACCCCACACTGCAGGACGCCTACGACGGGACCACTTTCCGCGTATTCGAGACCACGAGCAGCTATTTCGACTCCCCGCGCACGGTGGACGAGGTGGAAGGGATGCTGGCCGAAGTGGGCTGGCCCATCTACATCGAACGGATGCGCACCGCCAAGGGCGACATAATACAGGAGCCAGCGGGAGACCAGAGGGTATCCAAAGGCGACCGCATCGTATTGAACGGCCCCGTGGACGAGATTCTCGAGGACGAGGCCAAACTCGGACCGGAGGTGGCCGACCTCGAACTGCTCGACTTCCGGGTGGAGGTGCTCAGCGTGATGGTAGCCAACAAGACGATGGAAGGTAAAACGCTGGGCGAGGTGAAGACCCTCAAAGACCGCCACGGCGTGGTAATACGCAAAATCAGGCGCGGTACAACCGAGGTACCGCTGCTCAAGGACGTGGACCTGCAAAGGGGCGACGTGGTGGAGATAGAAGGACGCAAAGGCGACGTAGACCGCTTTGCCTCCCACCTCGGTTACGCCGAGAGGCCCACGACGGTAACCGACCTGCTCTACGTCGGGCTGGGAATCTTCCTGGGGGGCGTACTGGGTTCCCTGACGGTACGCGCGGGGAACATTCCCCTCAGCCTGAGCGCCAGCGGCGGGGTGCTGATACTCGGTATCATTTTCGGATGGCTGCGGTCGCTCCGGCCCACTTTCGGGGCCGTGCCCGAAGCCTCAATATGGCTGATGAACAACCTCGGGCTTAATATCTTCATCGCCGTGGTGGGTATCTCGGCCGGGCCGAGCTTTATCGCCGGGCTGAAGGCGGCCGGGCTGAGCCTCTTTATAGCCGGGATATTTTGCAGTATCCTGCCCATGCTGTTCGGCCTTCTGATAGGGAAATACATTTTCAAGTTCCACCCGGCCATCAACCTCGGGGCATGCGCCGGTGCGCGCACAACCACCGCCGCCCTCGGGGCAATCACCGAGAAGGCCCACAGCCAGGTGCCCGCCCTCTCGTACACCATCACCTATGCAATCGGCAACACGCTGCTGATAATCTGGGGCGTGGTGCTGGTTCTGTTAATGAGCTGACAGACATAAAACTATATACCATGAGCACACTCGAAAAACTTACCACCACACGCGAGCGCGAGCACGAGCTGGAACAGCTCAGCCCGTTCGAACTCAAAGACAACCTTATAGAGCTGGCCGACGAGCGGCAGAAAAAATCGTCCCTGACGATGCTCAACGCGGGCCGTGGCAACCCCAACTGGATTGCTACCGTGCCCCGGCAGGCCCTGTTTACCCTCGGGCGGTTCGGCATCGAGGAGTGCCGCCGCCAGATGGACGACCCGACCGGCATGGCGGGCATCCCGGTGCCTAAGGGCCTTGCAGGGCGGCTGAGGGACTTCCTCGAAAAAAACGCCGACATGGAGGGCGCCGCGCTCCTTCGTGAAATATTCGAGTACGGCATCCGGGAGCACGGGTTCGCCGAGGACGAGTGGGCGCTGGAGCTGACCGAAGGAGTGATGGGCGACCAGTACCCCGTGCCGGTAAGGATGCTCAAGTGCTGCGAGCAGATAGTGCACGACTACATAGTGCAGGAGATGTGCGCCGGGAAGCCCTCCGTGGGCGGCCGGTGGGACCTGTTCGCCACCGAGGGCGGGACGGCCGCCATGTGCTACCTGTTCGACTCGCTAAAGGAGAACCGCCTGCTGAAGGCGGGCGATAAGATAGCCATCGGGGTCCCCATATTCACCCCCTACCTCGAAATCCCGGTGCTGGACATATACGACTTCGACGTTACCTACATCTACGGCACGGCCCGGGACAGTAGCGGCAGCCTAAACTTCCAGTATCCCCAAAGCGAGTTGGACAAGCTGGGCGACAAGTCGGTAAAGGCGTTCTTTATCGTGAACCCGAGCAACCCGACCTCCGTGATGATATGTCCAGATTGCAGAAAATACCTCGTGAAAGTGGTCAAAGAGCGGAACCCCGACCTGATGATACTTACCGACGACGTGTACGGAACGTTCGTGCCGGGCTTCCAGTCGCTTATGAACGACCTGCCGGGCAACACCCTCTGCGTCTACTCCTTCTCCAAATATTTCGGGGCCACGGGATGGCGGCTCGGCGTTATCGCCCTCCACGAGGAGAACATCTACGACCGCATGCTCAGCGAACTGCCCGACGAAGA
Organism: Rikenellaceae bacterium; assembly: GCA_020859685.1. Taxonomy (GTDB): domain Bacteria; phylum Bacteroidota; class Bacteroidia; order Bacteroidales; family Rikenellaceae; genus WRDF01. Next base: position 51,739 of record JAJBVT010000106.1, on the reverse strand, counting down.
GAAAAAGCGGCAGGCCAAGCTCTACGAGAGCCTCACCCTCTACCCGGACCGCCTGAAGTTTATAGACCGCCTCGTTGCCGACAGCCGCGACGTGGCCCTGAACCATACGGCCGGACTCTCCACCCCCCAGCAGGTTCAGATGACGCTCTTCGCCGGTTTCGCCCTGCTCGACAAGGAAAACCGATACAAACAGGCCGCCATCGACCTGCTGCGCCACCGCTACCAGCTGCTCTGGGAAGGACTGCAGATTAAGATAACCCCCGACCCCAACCGGGCCTCGTACTACTGTGAGTTCGACATACAGGATTGGGCCAAGACCAGCTACGGGGATGAGTTCTTCGCATGGCTGGAAAAGAATTACGAACCGGTCGATGTGGTGTTCCGCCTCTCGGAGCGGTGCGCCGTGGTGCTGCTCAACGGCGGCGGATTCGCAGGGCCGCAGTGGTCTATCAGGGTATCTCTCGCCAACCTCGACGACGAGGATTACCGGCGCATAGGCCGCGTGGTCTCCAATACTCTGGCCGAGTACGTCGAGACGTGGCAGAAAGAGACCGGACGCGAGGTTACGGCCCGCGGGGTATCGTGTTCGTAACTTCTGTTAAAACCGATTCTGTGACTGCGCTACTTCCCGGCCCGGCCGCCGGTTACGGTAAAAGCCACCCGAAGCCCTCCAACGGACAAGCGCCACGGCGCTCCCGGCGGAGGGCTTCGCCTTTTCCGGGCGTGGAAATATGCCGTAGGGGCTTTTAAATACTCCGATACTTACGCCGGGCCGCGCCGGAAGTGCGTACCGGATATTCCGGAAGGGTGGGCCGGGTGCTGTGTGAGTGTACCCCGGTTATGCCGGAGATTATGCCGGATGCGCCGGAAGTTGTACCGGATATTCCGGAAGGGTGGGCCGGGTATTCCGGAAGTTTATGCCCGTTATACCGGAAGTTGTGCCGGATACCCTATTAAGTGCGTGACGAATATACCGAAAATGCGTGCCGGATAGGCCGGAAGGACATACTGGATACGCAGAAAGGACGAATGTGTTACTCCTAAAGTGCGACCCGGATACGCCGGAAAAGTGTTCCGGATACGCAAAAAGAGCATGACGAATACCCGGATACTCCGGAAAGGTGACCCGGATACGCTGGAAATATACCCCGGATACGCTGAAAATATACCCCGGATACGCCGGTAAGGCGTACCGGATGCACCGGAAATACGTGCCGGATAGGCCGGAACGAAACATCCCGTAACACCCGGGCCGCCGCAGCCGCCCGGAACATCGAACTTACTGAAATGAAAAGATTTTACGTGAAAACCGTCCTTCTGCTGGCAGTCGGCCTGACGCTGTCGGGCGCGGCCCGGGCGCAGTACCGCGAGAGCGAAACCGTTATGGACCGCCTTATCTGGGACGACGAGAAGTTGAACATCCTGCTCGACACCCGATTCGACGGGCAGTTCTCAACGGGCAACTCCGACGGCAAAGAACTGGGCTTCAGGGCTCAGACCCTTCGGGTGTGGATAGCGGGCGAGATAGTGCCCGGCATCCGTTTCCGGCTTCGTCAACGGCTCAACAAGCCGCTCACGGCCCTGCGCGACAACCTCTCCTCCGGGACCGACCATGTGTGGATAGCATTCGACGCGGGCCGGAAAAAACAGTGGACCATAACCGCCGGGAAGCAGTCGGTGAATTACGGCACTTTCGAATACGACTACAACGGTGCCGACGTCTACATGAGCACGATGATTGACGGTGACCTGGATTCATACAAGACCGGGGTAGACGTGGCGTACCGGTTCGGGAGGCAGGCCCTCCACATACAGATAGTAAATTCCGACGCCACCCAGTTCGCCCGGGACGACTACAAGAACAAAGCCCTCGGCGGGACACTGCTGTGGGAGGGCAACCTCGGGGACGGCCTGGTGAAGACCCGCTGGGCATACAGCGCGTTCCAGCACACCAAATCGCGGTTCTACAACTGGGTTACGGCGGGTATCGAAGCCAACCCCGGCAAGTTGACCGCTCAGTTAGACTACTATTTCGGGGAGCGCAATATGGATTACGGCACCGTGGTCCACTCCGACGACGAGACCCTCAGTTTCGTACACGACCAGTCGGCGGCCCTCAATCTGGAATATAATTTCGGCAAATGGCGTCCCGCCGTCAAAGGGATGTTCAACCGCCGCCACGATATGGACCTGCACCGTACCGCCTACGATAACTGGGGCGTACAGGCCGCACTGGAGTACTACCCCTTCACGGCCAAATACCTCAAGGACCTGCGTTTTCATTTAGCCTACTGGTATTCCGATACCATTTTCAGGGGTTCGTACGACACCCTGCCGCACCACGACGGGCATACCCTGCTGGTGGGGATGCGGTGGCTGTTCAAAGCGAAGTAAACGACCGGCGGGTAGTTTGCCGTTCAATACCGTCTGCGCGCCTGTTCCCGCTTCTCGTCGACCGAGTTGACCAGGGCGGCCAACGCGAACGCCGCCGCTGCGGCGGGCATCAGCCACACCCAGAGGCCCCTCTCGATAACGACCGAATCCAACAGCAGGGGGTGGGGCCCGGTTATAAGCGTATTGAAACCGATAAACATCAGCACAAGCATTCCCAGCGCAGCCAGGGCGGCATATTTAAGATATTTGTGCATTATCAGACCGGCGAAAACACCGAACCCCGCTACCGCCACTCCGATAAACGGCAGGTACTTCATCATACCCGCCCGGCTTCCAAGGATGTCGGCGTCCCCAATCATAAAATACTCTCCGTACCCGGTGACAAACGGACAGACTATACCGCTTATAATAAGAATGAACCCGGTAAATCCCAATAGTTTGGTAAGAAACCTGTATACCATATCCGTAATGAGTTAGTACGGAGTCAAAGATATAAAAAACGGGGCTTATAAAAAGCCCCGTTTCCTCCATAATGTCAGGCCGGCCTGCATCGATACCGTCGTCTGTCGAGCCGGCCGACATGTGTCCTTTTGTCGGTGGAACCTTACCTGTCTTCAGTGTCGGAACGGCCCCACCTGTGTTCCCTGTCGGTGGGACCCCCCACCTGTGTTCCTTTCGGAACATCTCTACCTGTTACGGTAGCGTTCCATCTTTATATTGTCTTCACGCTTGAGCTCCAGCTCGTTCAGGTTATGCTCCGCGTTGGGACTGCCCAATGCGCGGGCCCGTTCGAAATAATTCTGCGCAGCATCGAGGTCCCCCTCCTTCAGCAATATAGCTCCGAGCGTATTCAGGGCTTCGGCATTGTCCGCGGCGCTTTCGAGACGGCGGCGGGCGCCGGTAAACTCACCGCGCAGATACATCACTGTCGCCATGTTGATATTGGCGATATCGTCGTCCGGATACTGGCGGAATATCACGTCGTACACCCTGTCGAACTGCTCGCTCCCCAGCTCGTAAGTGTTGGCCAGAGCGAAAAGCTCGTAGTGGCTGAGCAGAGACGGGTCCCTGTCGAGAACCAGTTGCGCCTCCTCTACCGTGTAATCCTTCACGGTAAAGTCCACCCGGTAATCCGACCGGCGAAGCTGCGGGAACATCTCGTTGAGCATCGTGCGGTACGAAGAGAACCTCTTGATACGGGCCTCTTTAACATCAGGGTCCAAGTCGCTGTCGATTATGGCCAGTATCTCGTCCCTGTTGGCGATGTTGCTGTCCTCTACGAGTATCCTCAGCCCGTCCCAGTCCTCCGGAGTGGCCGAGTAACGGATAATGTTCTTGTCGATACCGAAATTGTCGCCCACATAGTTCAGAAGTGCCTGCGCCCGTTCGTTCGACAGGCGGGTGTTGAGCGCCCAGCTTCCCTCGGGCGAAGCGTAACCCTCGATGAACATGCCGGTTATCGTAACGTCCGTGTTGGACTGAACCTCGCGCAGGGTCTGCTGAATTTTAGAAAGCTCCTCCGGATTGCGGCGGAAATCGGGCACGATGATAGACCGGCCCACCGGGAAGTCGAGATATGCCTGCGCCTGTATATTCCGGCTCTTTACCAGCTCCCTTTCGGGCTCTATCAGCGCCACCTGCGGGTTTACCTCATATGGTATCTTCGGCTCGAGCGTGACGTGCTTGGCAATATCCACTGTGAAGAGCTGCTGCCCTTCGGCGCAGGAGGTAAGTATCTGGCGCACGATTAGCGACGCGTCGTCCATCCAGTATTCATACGGCACCTCCATCACATAGCGCAGCGTGGTGTCGGTATCCTTGGTTACGTTCACCAACTGGTAAGGAATGCGCGACTGGTAACGGCGGCCGTTATATTTCTGTTTGCGTTCGTACATCTGCCGTTTGTTCTTGCCGTTTATCAGTACGGCGGGGAACATGCGTACATTCACCGGGGAAGATGCTATTTCGGGGATGATGGTCCAGCTCTGGCATTTGTTCATGGCCAGCCTGTCCACATGTATGTTCAAATCGAGATAAAGCACGTCGCCCCGCTCTTCGATGGCGTTGCAGGTAATGGTCACTTCACCTTTGAAAGGCTGTGCGGAGACCGCCCCCCACACAAGCAGTCCAAATAATAGCGTATATAGTTTTTTCATGATATCCACCTTGTTATTTTTTAGACCTGAACAGGTAAATGAACGAGACTCCGATGCGGGTAGGGCCGAAATAGTGCTTGGTACCGTGGCCGATCATTTCACCGCATTTCGCGCATTCGTACTGGTCGTAATTCAGGTAGAGGTAACCGAATCCGAAGGTCGCCTCCAGATTCCAGTGCGGCCCGAGATACCATTGGTAACCGTAGCTCACGCCGCCCCCGGCCATATATCCTTCGAAACGATGGTCGTCCAGCTTCGGGAATACCCCGAGCGGCAGGTTCAGATTACCCGCGTTAAACTCCCCGCCGGTAAGGTGGAAACCCCAGAAACCGCGGTTGAAAGCCTCGCAGTTCCACAACCGGAACTCCGGCTGGAAGGTCCAGTTCTTCAGCTTCATATTGTCATGGAAGGTGAACGGATTGTAGGTGCCGACAAGGTCGAGAGTAGTCCTGACGCCGGTTTTCACCTCCACGCCGATATTCGGTGTGGTTGTTCCCCAATAGAGCAGGTTGGTTTTTATACCCACCTCCTGAGCCCGGAGGCCGCCGGCAAGCAAAAACGTCGCTGCAATAAAAGAAATAATAAACCTGATCTTCATTTTATATTGTATTATATAGGTTCGAGGGTATAAGTAACCGTCTATCCAAAAACCTCTTAGCCCGGGAATAGTACATATCCACAGATATCCCGGAGGGGTAGGTGCGCTGGCAATATCGTATAAAACCGTAATAGCCCCCTTCTGGTCAAAAGGAACAATTAACCGCGTAAAGTTAAGAAATTATCGCTAATTGCAAGGAACGGCCCGGTTTTTTGACCGACCGGGGTAGAAATTACTTACCTTGCAATCTCTTTTTCCGAGAAACGTAACTCCCCGCCCGCCTTATACATTAGGTGCACGGTTTTTGACACTGTTATCGTAAAAGCCGGAAAATGGAAAATAAAAATATGGAACACAAGGGGTTACTCTACCCAGTATTCACCTCCCGGGGCCGCGATACGGGCATACTGCTGCTGCGCCTGCTGGCGGGCGGGTTGCTGATAAGGCACGGGCTCCAGAAGGTCGAAAATTTCGATACCCTTTCCACCACCTTCGCCGACCCTATCGGTTTGGGTAGCAAACTGTCGCTGATACTGATAATAATGGCCGAAATAGGTGGTTCGCTGCTGGTTATACTCGGCCTTGTGACACGGCCCGCGGCGCTGGCCGTGATGTTCGGGATGTTCGTGGCTGCGTTTTTCGCCTCTCCGGGACCCTTCAGCATGAAATCCTCCGAGATGCCGATACTCTACCTGGCCATGTTTACCGTGCTCTTTTTCACCGGGGGCGGCCGGTATTCGGCGGACGAGGCCATCCGTAAAAAGTTAATCGACCGTTAATTGTGCCGAAATCCGGGACCGGAGCTTTGAATTTTCCAATTTAGTAGTATATTTGCCTTCCGCAATTTTACTCCGGGTCGACGTGCCGGAAGATAAGGTATGCCGGTCGGATAGGACGGTTCTTTTACAAAACGATATTGCGGCGTATCCTGAAGGCGAACGGGATGCGTCGTACCCCGGTTGTGACACGCATATTAAGTTTGGGTTGTAGTACCGCAGCCGGGGATTTAAAACGGCATCAGGATATCCTGATGCCGTTTTTTTATTTGACCGTTATCCGCCGGGTCGGATAGATGGCAGGGGTACACAGGTTGGGACTCGTGCCACGGATAAAAGTCGGATAGAGCTTCCCCCCAAGCGACAGCCGGGGCGGGTGGAGCGGATAACGGCCGATCGGTGCGATGGCCGGGCCGCGTACAAGGACGGACTGCCCATTCCGAACGGGTGGGTGTGAGAGGGTCGCCTGTTTCGCCGGGACGGATTACATGGAGTCTCTTTCGCACGGTCGACGGAAGGGTGGAGCGCCTTCTGCCGCAGGGCCGAATGCCCGGTGGATGGCAAAAAGCTATCCGCAGGGAGTGGTGCCGGGTGGGGTGCATAACGGATACCTTCCGTAGGGCCGAATGCGGGTGGTGGGCAAACACCAGAGGCAGGGCCGAATACCGGGCAAATAGGAAATTCATCCGCCGGGCCGGGTACGCGCATACCGGCCGCTTGAGCGAAAAGATGGCATACAATAGTGCGGCAAATGGCCGTCCCCCATAATGAGGCGTAACCGTTACCTCCGTTCGCCGAGCCAGCGGGCAACTACCGATTTCATCTCGTCCGAGTAGCGGAACGTGTCGCGCCAGCCCCAGCCGTGGCCGCCCGAGGGCCAGATATGGATTTCGGCCGGTACGCCGTGCCGCTTGGTGGCCTCGTAGAAGGCGGTGCCGTTGCGCGGGTCCACGCCTCCGTCGTCGTCGCTGAACAGTATCAGTACGGGCGGGGTGTCGGCCGTTACGCGGGTCTCGTTAGAGAAGGCGGCGATATCGTCCGAATAGGTATCGGCACCCGTAAGGTTCTTGCGCGAGCCCTTGTGCGCCAGCTCGTTCGACATCGATATGACGGGATAGACCAGTATCCCGAAATCGGGACGGTTGGCCGGAGACGTGTAATGCGTAACGGCGGTCGAGGCAAGGTGCCCTCCGGCCGAAAAGCCGATAACACCCACCTGCGACGGATCGATATTCCACTCCGCAGCCTTATCCCTCACCGTTTCGATAGCCTTGCGAACGTCGTCGCCCGGAATGGTGCTGTTGCCGCCGGGCATACGGTATTTCAGCACGATACCGGCGATGCCGTATTTGTTGAGCCAACGGGCCACGTCGCGCCCCTCATGGTTGAAAGCCAGACCCGAATAGCCGCCGCCCGGGCAGATGACCACCGCCTGCCCGTTCGCCTCGCCCGCTTTGGGTAGGTATACCTCCAGCTCCGGGTCGGTGACCTGGCTGTACGTGCCGTCGGGATTCTTAACTTCGGTAAGGCCGTTATCGCCCGGAGTGCCGCCGGGCCACAGGTCAAGGACGAGGGGTTGCTGGGCCGTCAGCACGGTGGCCGAGGCAATGATTAGAACGGATAAAAAAGTTTTTTTCATGGTAATCGTTTCGTTTCAGGATTTACGGTTTTGTTGGGTACACATCGTACACGGAGGTCAAAATACAAAAATTTCAGGTAACTGTTTACAAATTCACCCTGTTAGTTTTTAACGGGCCGCCAACCCGCCCCGGCGGCCCGCACGCGTGAAATATAGATGTCCCTTTCACTTTTTGCCGAATTTTAAGTCGCGAAAACTCCGGCCCGGAAGAAACCCGGGTCCACTACCTTTGCCGGGAGGAGATTTCGGTGCCCCCCTCTGCGGCCGGATCAATGTATAGGACCCGGTAAGTGAATGAGACGCCCCAAAGGTCCACTGACCGTGGGTAAGGTCCACCCCCTGCCGGGGATATGACGGACTTTGAACGAATAGTCCACCTCGGCGCGGCAATACAAAAACCGCCCTATGTCGTAACATAAGGCGGCTTTTTATAATTATAAGTATTTTACTGCTTTACAATCTCTTCGGCGGCCTTGTTGAACTCCTCCACCGAGACCTTCTTTTCCACTACCTTTATGAGCGGCAGGACCGATTCGATAACCTTCTTCTCGAACAACCGTTCCTGCACCTTGCGGGCCTCGTCCTTGTTCGAAAGTATCTGGCCCGCGTAGTTCGCCAGCATATCGTCCGGCACTTCCGACATCCCGTACTGTGCGAACTGAAGGCGGGCCATCGTCTTGGCCTCCTCCGTAGCCTCCTCCTGAGTAAGTTTCAGGTCGAACTTGTCCGCGAAGTATTTCTGAATGAGGTTCCAGCGCATCATATCGACGAACGAGGTGAAATCGGCTTCGATCTGCTCCATCGTGAATTTACCCTCGTTAATAACGAATAACCACCTTTTCAGGAAGGCTTCAGGCATCGGCAGGGCGGCTTTGTCGAGCAGCAGTTTGCGAACCTCGAAGTTCGTGATATATTCGCTCTCGCGGCCCATATCCTCCGTGATTTTGCTCTCTATATACGCGTCGAAGGCCTTTGCGTCGGCCACTTCGCCGCCCGGAAATGCCTCTTTGAAAAACTCCTCGTCGAGCTCCGGCTCCGCGAATTTGCGGATGCGGGTAATGGTCAGGTTGAACTTCGGGTCGATACCTTCCAGTTCATCCTCCTTTACCTGCAAAATCGAAGCCCTCTGCGACGGGGTTTTGTATATCTCATTGATATCCACTTCCATAGAGTCCCCTGCCTTTTTACCTATAAAGGGCTTGCGCTGCTCCTCGTCCATCGAGATAAGCCCTACGTAAGCGTCGGTAACGTTCATCTCCCCGTTGTCGAGCGTAACCTCGAGGGCCTCGTCGTTTGTCACCTCCTCGACATCCACCAGCTTACCGAAGCGGCGCATGAAGTTCGAGCGGTATCCGTCCTTCAGTTTATCGTCCGGCCCGATGATATATTTGGTGACTTTATCCTTATCCGACAGGTCGATATTCACCTCCGGCGCCAGCCCCACCTCGAAAATAAATTCGTGCTCGGTGTTGTTCTCCACATCCAGCTCGGCCTGGTTTTCCGACGGGAGCACATCGCCCACATACTCGATTTTCTCCTTCTCTATAAAGTCGAACGCCGCCTGCGAAGCCGCTTTATAGGCCTCCTCGGCAACCACGCCTTTGCGGTACATCTTATTGATAATGCCCATCGGCACCATTCCCGGACGGAACCCGGGCATATTCGCCTTGCGCTTGTATTCGCGCAGTGTTTTTTCGACTGTTTCGGCGTAATCGGCCTCGCTTACGGTAACTTTTATCTCGGCGGTCTGCCCTTCGAGGTTCTCTCTGACGATGTTCATATTGGCTCGCTATTGATTATTTCCAGGTCCGTGCCGGACCTAAGAGGGCACAAAGATAATACTTTCCGGTGAGATTAAACAATAAGATTTATTAATAAAATGGCAATTCAACCTATTGTCAATCCCGGGTATATATTTTCAGGTAATCTGCGAAACTGTATATTTTTTTCCGCTTTACTACAAGGAATAGTTTCAATATCCCCAGAGCTTCCAAATCCTTCAGGAGTTTATATGTCGATGCCGTACTTAATTTAACGATATCCCGCATCGTGTCCACGTCGATTATCGGACGTTTATATAAATAGTTAACTACAACGGCCGCGTTGCCGGTACGTGTACCTAACGTTTTAATCTTTTCATCGGTCTCTTTTTGTAACTCAAGTACATCCGTTAATGTTTTCAGCCCTTTTTCACAGGTCTCCGAAATACCGACGAGAAAAAATTTTAACCATTGCCTGATATCGCCGCTTGTCCTGACTTTCATCAGATTGCCGTAATATAATTCTTTATGGCGTTCGAAGAAATCGGATAAATAAAGGAGCGGCTGCCTCAATAGGCCTTTTTCGATAAGGTAAAGCGTAATAAGGAGCCTGCCGACCCGGCCATTCCCGTCCTGAAACGGGTGGACCGTTTCAAACTGGTAATGAATTATCCCTATTTTTATCAATTCCGGAATATTCAGCTCGGTATTGTGGGCGAACTTTTCAATATCGCTTATATAATCGGGTACATCCTGATAAACCGGTGGAATAAAAACGGCGTCTTTGATGGTAGCGCCTCCGATCCAGTTCTGGCTGCGGCGGTATTCACCGGGAGATTTATGTTTACCCCGTACGTTCTGTAAAAGGATACGGTGTATCTCTCTTATTAACTTCGATGAGAACGGTAAATCTTTGAGCCTTTCCATCGCAAAATTCATGGCTTCCATATAATTTTGCAGCTCGTCCCAATCATCCTTTTTTTCTTCCGATATATCTACCCTCTCTATTAATGCGTCTTCAATATTGATTTGCGTTCCTTCTATTTTTGTGCTCTGGGCAGATTCCTTAATGATATGCATACTTAAAAACATATCGAGGTTCGGGACAAAATCGGAAAAACTGTCAAGTTTGCCTATCATTCTGTCCGCTTCACTCAGAAGGGTCCAGATTTCATTGTCCAACTCCCAGGTTTTATTTATAAATTCCGGTTGGAAACTTTTATATGACCCCTGATTAATGTATTTACCCGGATTGAAATTCTTCATAGATGCTATATTATCCATAACAAATATAGTTATATTTTAGAAAATTACAAAAAACTAAAATGTAAAATCTTTTCATTTTAACTTTGTGACAATACCTATAACAAAGTCCGGGCCATCGGAAACAGGTTCTCTTGATATGGAGTATAAACTATTACGCGAATCCCTTAAGAGATAACACACTCAATTAATTTTCATATATTTGTGGCGTCCGAAAGGACATAATCATATCTGGAAGACATCGAGAGGTGTTAGCCATTGTCGCGACGAACTTAGGAAATTCGAAACAACAGACAATGAGCCGACTTACCCCTCGTCCCGCACGGGGCGTGGGCTGTCCGTTTATTTGTTGTGGAATCCTAAGTCCCGTCGCGATAGGCTGACTGTCCTGCGCCTCTCTTGCGTTTAATAACAGCCTTCGAGGGACGGGAGGCACAGTACAAATCAAATGAAAAAAGTTTTATTTATGATGATGGCCGTAGCCATCGCAGGTTTCACAGCTTGTTCGGATGACAAGGACGGAGACGGAAAAGGTATTACCGGCCGCTGGGAAGCGACTACCGACCACGAACTTATCAACGATGAGTGGGTCCTGACCGACACCTATTCTGCGGGTCAATGGGAATGGGAATTTACAGATGGTAAACTCAACGAGTATTGGGAGGGCGAATTGGAGTACAGTTATTCCTACTCGTATAGCTCCAAGAAGAAGGAACTTACCATAGCGGGAATTGTAGCCGAGGTTGAAACCCTTAACGCCACGACACTCGTAGTCATTCAGAAAAGTTGGGACGTTGACCTGGAAACGTATAAAACCACGTTTGTTAGAAAATAACAGACCTGTTCTATAAATTAAAGCGTTGTGGTTAACACAACGCTTTTTTATATGCCTGGGGTATATCTTTTTAAATATTTCTCCCCGAAAGGGGGATTTAGGGTGAATTTAACGGGGATAAAAGTCCCGTAATTCTCGGCACGAAAAACTCTCTGGGGTATTCTTGGAAGTGGACTGCCGGTACGATTTTTTAGGTAATTGATTTGTTTTTTCGCTATTAGCTTAAGCGGCCCGCCGACCCGCCCCCGGCGGGCCGCACGTCTGCCTTGCAGACGTATTTTATCTTTTTATATCCCTCGGAAGGGGAGAGTTGTGGGGTGTATGTAAATAGAGACGAATATTCCTTTGTCCACACAAAAAAGCTCCGGAGTAGATTTTTCAGCCAACCGAAACCGTAAGTAAATAACTTATCTTTTAAGGACGTTCACCCAGGAAGGAGTCAATCTCTAAGATTTAAAAGTCCCCCTCGAAAAGGGGGATTTAGGGGGTTGTACGTCAGACAATGCGGATTGTCCGCATTAATAAAAAAGCAATCACGTTTGGTGATTGCTTTTTTATTAGTGCGGACAAAGGGACTCGAACCCCCACGTCTTTCGACACCAGATCCTAAGTCTGGCGCGGCTACCAATTACGCCATGTCCGCAGTTCGGAGTGCAAATATATCTAAAATTTGGAAAACCGGAAAACTCACGGCTTTCGTGAGCACCTGACCTATCACCTCAAAACAAGCAGAAGCAGCCCTACACAAACCACAAGTACGACCGCAGCTGCGACCACAATATTCCATGAATTGTAATACCCGCCGCCGGAAGCCGCATGGGATTCCAGTTCCTTACCGTAAACCGATTCGGAGATAAGCCACGCCGCGAGGCAGTTGAACGCCGTCGCTCCGCACAGCCAAATCAACTTCTCTACCATATCGTCATGTGTCGCGGCGTTTATTAAAAGCAGGAAAAGGAGATAGATAACGCTATAAATTACAACCTTCGTCCCGGTCTTTGTCATGCCGAAGTTACGGCAGTTGATAAAAATGACTATCGCTCCGCCGAGCGGTCCAAGCAAAAGTGCGGACAGGACCGTCTGCCTGATGCTGAAATACTTTTTTTCCGGTTTCATCGGTTCGGGTAGGAGGTTTGTAATACTCCGTTCGGGGGCGAATATAGTCAATTTAATCAACGCCTGAAAGCGAGCGGCATGGCCGGGCGCTCGCCTGTGAAGCCCGAGGCGGATGTCCATACCGTGCGGCCGTTGACTATGGTCCGGGAGACCGTGTGGCCGAAGGTCGTTCCCTCCAGCGGCGACCAGCCGCACTTATATAATATATTGTCCTTGGTGACGGTATACGGCGACGGGGCCGCCAACACTATGTCCGCATAGTAACCCTCCCGCAGGTAGCCGCGCCCCTCGACCGAAAACCTGTCGGCCGGGGCGTGGCACATCTTCTCCACCACCTTCTCCACGGGAAGTACGCCCTGCGCGGCCAGTTCGAGCATGAGCGTAAGCGAATGCTGGACCAGCGGAGCTCCGGAGGGACACTGCCAGTAGAGCCGCGATTTCTCCTCCGCGGTATGGGGCGCATGGTCCGTCGCCACCACGTCCACCTTCCCGTCGAGCAGACCGGCGCGCAGGGCATCCCGGTCGGCGGCGGTCTTGATGGCCGGGTTCCATTTTATCAGGTTCCCCCGGGCGGCGTAATCCCGGTCGTCGAACCAGAGGTGGTGGGCACACACCTCGGCCGTTATCTTTTTTTCTTTCAGCGGCTTGGCATCGAACAGCGACAGCTCACGGGCGGTGCTCAGGTGGAGGATATGCAGGTGGGTGCCGTAACGGTCCGCCAGCTCCACGGCCGCGGCCGACGAGCGGTAACAAGCCTCGGCGCTCCTGATAAGGGGATGCATGGCCGGGGCTATATCATCGCCGTACTCCCCTCGGAACCGGGCGCTGTTCTCCACGATTATCGGCTCGTACTCGCAGTGGGTAGCGACCAGCACGGGGCTTTCGGCGAAAATCGCCGAGAGGGTTTTGGTATTGTCCACCAGCATATTGCCCGTCGAGGACCCCATAAATACCTTCACGCCGCACACCCGGCGAGGGTCGAGCCGCCGCACACGGTCGATGTTACCGTTGTCCGCCCCGAACCAGAAGGCATAGTTTACCGCCGAGGTCTCCGCCGCCCTCTCCATTTTCCACTCCCACTGGTCCATGCCGGTGGTGGGCGGGCTGGTGTTCGGCATCTCCATAAAAGAGGTAACCCCTCCGGCGGCGGCGGCGGCCGATTCGGACGCGATATCGCCCTTGTGAGTGAGGCCCGGCTCGCGGAAGTGGACCTGGTCGTCTATCACACCGGGGAGCACGAGCATCCCCGCGGCGTCGATGCGCTCCGAAGGCGCGGGGTCGCCATCGCGGGGAAGGTAGTCGCCTTCGCCTACACGTGCGATACGGTCGCCTTCCGTGAGTATATATCCGCGAAACGAGCGGCCGTCGTTCACGATGGTCCCGCCCTCGATAAGTTTAGATGCCATATTACGTCTATTTTTTTGCGGGCGCCTCTTGCCCTGCGGCGGGCCGGATGCGGCGCATTCTCAGCCCCATCACGCCCCAGAAAGCCTCACCGAAGATACTGCTGCTCATCTTGGAGGTGCCGTGAAGCCGCTCGGTGAATATAATGGAGACCTCCTTAATCCGGAAGCCCAGCTTCCAGGCGGTATATTTCATTTCTACCTGAAACCCGTAGCCCTTCATCCTCACCCGGTCCAGATCCATCGTCTCCAGCACGCGGCGCGAGTAGCAAACGAAACCGGCCGTGGCGTCCCGCACGGGCATACGAGTCACAGTGCGGATGTATACCGAGGCGTAGTAGGACATTATAAGGCGGCCCATCGGCCAGTTGATTACGTTCATCCCCGAGCAGTACCGCGACCCTATCGCCATATCGGCCCCGGCAAGGGCCTCGGCGCAGAGCCGGTCGAGGTCGTCCGGATTGTGCGAGAAATCGCAGTCCATCTCGAAAATATAGTCGTACCCGTTGTCAAGCGCCCAGCGGAAGCCGGTAAGGTAGGCTGTACCAAGCCCCAGTTTGCCGGTCCGCTCTATAATATGGAGCCGCCCCGGATAGTCCGCCATGCGGCTGCGGACCACTCCGGCCGTACCGTCGGGTGAACCGTCGTCGATAACGAGCAGGTCGTACCCGCCCTTGAGCGCGAATACCCTGTCTATCATCGGCGAAACGTTCTCCCTCTCGTTGTATGTGGGAATGATAACTACTTTTTTCATCGGTCGGAACCCTGCCACGGGGTGGTCATAACTGCAAATAAGGTGCATAGCGGACGGTGAGCCGTATACAAATGTAAGCAAATTCGCCTAAGTTTTATTTAAAACGGGCTATTTTTGCCGTACATTCCCACGGGCCGTGTCCGCACCCGTATAAACGGACGGGGCGCGTGGATATTATACTGAAAAATGCCGTTAAGAATACCTCTCGTACTCAGTCCGCAGCAGGCGGCCGAACCCAAAGTATATGTCCCGCTGGCCGCCCGCACGGCCGGGGTGCGGGAGCAGGATATCGCGCTGGCGAGGGTGGTCAAGAAATCGGTCGACGCCCGCAAGCGGCCCGTGAGGGTCCACCTGACGGTCGAGCTCTTCGTCGACGGGGAGCCGGGCCCGGAGGAGGTACTCCTCCGGTACGGGGACGTGCGGGGCCGCAGGGAGGCGGTCGTGGTGGGCGCCGGTCCGGCGGGGCTGTTCGCCGCTCTGCGCCTTATCGAGAGAGGGTACAGGCCCATAATCCTCGAACGGGGAAAGCCGGTAGCCGAACGCAAAAAGGATATCGCAGCCATTAACCGTAACCTGCGGCTGGACCCCGATTCCAACTACGCCTTCGGGGAGGGCGGTGCGGGAACCTTCTCGGACGGCAAGCTCTACACCCGGTCCAAAAAACGGGGCGATTACAACCGTGCCCTCCACATACTGGTCCTTCACGGGGCGCCGGCTGAAATACTGTACGAGGCCCATCCCCATATCGGCACCGACCGCCTTCCGGGAGTGATAACCCGCATCCGGGAGACCATAGAGAAGTGCGGCGGCGAGGTGATTTTCGGGGCACGGGTTACCGGAATCGATACCAAAGACGGAAAAGTCACGGCGGTCCGGTACGTAAAGACGGGGGGCGGGGAAGCCGCGGCGGGCACCACGGTTCCTGCGGCTCCTGCGGCTCCCACGGCTCCTGCGGCTCCCGCGGCGGATTACTCCGGGAAGGCCTATGCCGACGGTTCCGTCGTGTCGGCCCGTAAGCCGGGGAGTGCCCGTACCGGCTTGCGGGCCGGGTCGGGCGATATGGAAGGTAAGCCCGAAGAGGGCGGGACGCCCGGAGTGAATATTTTAGCGGAAACATCCGGGGCAAAAGAGGGTACGGTGAGTGCCGGTCCGGTCGGCCGCGCCGGAAAAGCGTCCGGCATCGGAGCGCGGGCGGGAATATCGGGAGAGTACATAATCGAAACCCGCGCGGCGATACTGGCCACGGGGCATTCGGCGAGAGACGTCTACCGGATGCTCCATGACCGGGGCCTTCGGCTGGAGCCGAAAGACTTCGCGATGGGGGTGCGCATAGAGCACCCGCAGGCGCTTATCGACTCGGTACAGTACCACGTCCCGGAACGGGGCCCCTACCTGCCAGCGGCTTCCTACTCGCTCGTGGAGCAGGTGGGCGGGCGCGGGGTCTACTCGTTCTGCATGTGTCCGGGCGGCTTTATCGTTCCGGCTATGACGGCCGCGGACGAGAGCGTGGTGAACGGCATGTCGCCCTCGGGCCGCAACTCCCCGTACGCCAACTCCGGCATCGTGACCCAGGTGCGGCAGGAGGACCTCGCACCCCTGCGGGAGCGGTACGGGGTGATGGCCGGGCTGGAGTTCCAGGTGCGGCTGGAGCGGGAAGCCCGCCTGAGGGGCGGCGAGCCGTTCCGCGCCCCGGCGCAGAGGGTGGCCGATTTCGTTGCCGGTAAACCTTCGCGCAGCCTGCCGTCCACTTCCTACGTACCCGGGCTTACCCCCTCGGCTTTTGAAGATTGGTTGCCCGGGTTTATGGACGCGGCACTGCGTAAGGGTATCGAGGCGTTCGGGCGGCGGCTGCGCGGGTTCGTGACCAATGAGGCGCTGGTGGCCGGGGTGGAGTCGCGCACCTCGACCCCGGTCCGCATTCCCCGCGACCCCGCCACCCTGACGCACCCGCAGGCCGAAGGACTCTACCCCGCGGGAGAGGGGGCCGGATACGCAGGCGGGATAATCAGCGCGGCGATGGACGGCGAGCGGACCGCCGACGCCCTCGCCGACAGTTGGGATAAAAAATAGGTAATATAATTTTCAAACCAGGTTACAGAAGGTCTTATTAAAGACGTGCGGCCCGCGGGGGGTGGGTCGCTAATAATAAGTAGTGTAATAATTACGCCTTTTTCCAGAACGTGCGGTCCGCCACCCGCCCCGGAGGGTCCGCTAAAAATCAGGTAATTATATACATCTTTACCATAAAATAAAAATAACGTCTGCTGTGCAGACGTGTGGTCCGCCGGTGGCGGGTTGACGGGCCGCTAAAATATGTAGAGCAAATTGTAAATGGTTACCAAAAATTAATAGTGTGTCAACCGTTCCGAAAAAACCACAGAGCCATGCAGGTACGCAATCCCAAAATAAGACAGCTCATCGTAGCGGGAGCCATCATTTTTATATGCGTAATGCTTTGTATGGAGTTTTCGTCCCGGGATACCCTCGCTACGGACGGGGTTTATACCATTGCGGAGGTCACCCATGTGGCCCGGCATACCGGCAGGAGCGGTACATTGTCCGGGTACAGGGCCGCATTCACCTACCGGCTCGGCGGCAAATCATACGGCGGCGAAAACCGCGGCTACGGATTCGATGCGTCGATGACCGGCAGGCGTTATTTCGTTCTGGTCGCTCCCGGCAAAACCCGGAAGACGGTGCTGCTGCACGACCACCCGGTGCCGGAGTGGTTCACGGCCGAGGCGCCGCCGCAGGGGTGGAGCCGACTGCCCTCCTCCGCCGAGCTGCGTAACATCATGTCGAATGGGTTGCAGAAACGGCGGTAAGCCCTTATTATCCGGAATATTAGCAGGCCGGTTTCAGGCCGGTCGACAAACAAATGGGATATATATGGAAACCGATAAAGAAAAGCGACCGCCAAGCCGGAGGTCCGACAAGTTTTTAGGGCGAATAATTACCGTCAGCGGTATCATTGTCATCGCGTGTATGGTAATTTACAAGGAGTATTTCGAGGAGGACGTATTGTCGGAGCGCGGGAGATACACTATTGCCGAAGTCACGCGGGTAGACACACGTATCGGCAGGAACAAACACCGGGCGAGGGCATATTTCCGCTACGTCCTCCACGGGAAACGGCATTCGGCCAGCTATTCCGATATCGGTCTGAACTCTTCCCTCGCGGGCCGCCGGTATTTCGTACTGGTCGCCCCGGGCGAAACCAGACGGACCCGTCTCTACACGGACTATCCGGTGCCGGATTGGTTTACCATCGCACCGCCCGACACGGGCTGGGCCACGATTCCGGCCGATAAGGAACTCAGACTGATGGTCCTCCGGCACAAGGGCAACCCGAACCGGGCACCCTTCCAGTAAGCCTCGGAGCGGATAAGGGCCAAAAACAGCTCGCACGGGGTAATTCCTAAGTTGTTTTCCGACAATATTTTACTATCTTTGCGCGCACGTCTCCCCGAGGGACGCCTATAAATATTGTCTAACTTTTTAGTTATCAAGCACTTTAACTAACTGATGGAAGAAAACAAAGAACTGGAAGCACAGGCCCCGGCCACTCAGGCCGAGGAGATTGCCTCCGCAGACGCAGAAAGTACCGCACAGTCACAAACCGTAGAAACGGTATCGGACGATAACCCCGCCACGGCGGACGGTATCGTGGTAACCCCGGCCGAAAGCCCGGCGGAAGCCGCAGCCGAAACTCCTGCCACGGGCGAAGTGTTCGCCGGGGAGAAGGTCGCCGAGGCCGTCGTAGCCGAAAACCCGGAGGTAGCCGCCACCGATGCCACGGTAGAGCCGGCCAAGGAGATACCTGCCGAAAACGATTCGGACTTGGTTGCGCAGGCCGAAGCGGCCGCCGAAGCCGAAAAGCCGGTAAATGGTGACAATAAAAAACCGAAAACCGAAACTCCGGCCCAGGAGGCGCCCGCAAGTGTATCGAACGACGAGTTCGACTGGAACGCCTTCGAAAACGACCTGGTAGTCGATACAACCGAGCGGGATATTATCGCGCAGAAGTACGACGACACCCTGTCGAACGTGCAGGTGGGCGAAGTGGTCGAAGGTACGGTTATCTCTCTGAACAAGAGGGAGGTTGTGGTCAATATCGGTTACAAGTCGGAAGGTATTATACCGGTAAGCGAGTTTCGCTACAACCCCGAGCTCGCCGTAGGCGAGAAGGTGGAAGTGTACGTAGAAAGCGCGGAGGACAAGAAGGGTCAGCTTATCCTGTCACATAAAAAGGCGCGCCAGCTCAAGAGTTGGGACCGCGTCAACCTCGCCCTCGAAAACGACGAAATTATCAAGGGTTATATCAAATGCCGCACGAAGGGCGGTATGATTGTGGACGTGTTCGGTATCGAGGCGTTCCTCCCGGGTTCGCAGATAGACGTGAAGCCCATCCGCGACTACGATATGTATGTGGACAAGACCATGGAATTCAAGGTGGTGAAAATCAACCAGGAGTTCCGTAATGTGGTGGTGTCGCACAAGGCCCTTATCGAGGCCGAACTCGAGGCGCAGAAAAAAGAGATTATGTCCAAACTCGAGAAGGGCCAGATTCTCGAGGGAACCGTCAAGAATATCACCTCCTACGGGGTATTTATCGACCTGGGCGGTGTGGACGGTCTTATCCATATCACTGACCTCAGCTGGGGCCGCGTGAACCATCCGGAGGAGATAGTCCAGCTCGACCAGAAGCTGAACGTGGTAATCCTCGATTTCGACGACCAGAAAAAACGTATCGCCCTCGGCCTGAAACAGCTCAGCGCCCATCCGTGGGACGCTCTGGACAGCAACCTGAAAGTCGGCGACACGGTAAAAGGCAAAGTGGTGGTAATGGCCGACTACGGCGCGTTCGTGGAGATAGCCCCCGGTGTGGAAGGCCTTATCCATGTAAGCGAAATGTCGTGGAGCCAGCACCTTCGCTCGGCACAGGAATTTATGAAAGTGGGTGACGAGGTGGAAGCCGTGATACTGACCCTCGACCGCGACGAGCGGAAGATGAGTCTCGGTATCAAACAGCTCACTCCCGACCCGTGGGCCGATATCGAGACCAAGTACCCGGTCGGTTCGCGCCACACCGCAAGGGTTCGCAACTTCACCAATTTCGGGGTGTTCGTGGAAATCGAAGAGGGTATCGACGGGCTTATCCATATCAGCGACCTGAGCTGGACCAAGAAAATCAAGCACCCGGCCGAGTTCACCCAGATAGGTGCGGATATCGACGTGGTGGTACTCGAAATCGACAAGGACAACCGCAGGCTCAGCCTCGGCCACAAGCAGCTGGAGGAGAACCCGTGGAACGAGTTCGAATCGCAGTACGGTCTCGACTCGGTACACGAAGGTACAATCACCGAAATGAACGACAAGGGCGCGGTGGTATCGCTCGGCGAGAATATCGAAGGGTTCGCACCGACCAAACACCTTGTAAAACAGGATGGTACGATGCCCAAGGTGGGCGACAAACTCGACTTTAAGGTTATCGAGTTCTCGAAGGCCACCAAGCGTATCACGCTGTCGCACCTGCGCGTCTACGACGAGCAGCGCCGCGGAGACGATAACGCGCAGAGGTCGCAGAAGAGGTCCGATTCCGACGCCACGAAATCTTCGATGAAGAAGATAAACGCGTCGGTGGAGAAGACCACACTCGGCGATATCTCGGGTCTTGCGGAGCTGAAAGCCCAGCTCGAGGCGCAGTCCGCACCGCAGCCTGCCGCCAAAGCTCCGAAGGCGGAAGCCGAACCGGCCCCCGTGGCCGAGGAGGCTCCCGAAGTGGAAAAGGCTCCTATTGCAGAGGAAGCTCCGGCAGCGGAAGCGACTCCGGTTGCGGAGGAGGCTCCGGCCGCAGAAGCAGCCGCGGCACCGGCTGAAGAGAAAGCCGAAGAATAGTATCCAAAAGCGGGGAGAACCCGTGAGTCTTATACCGAGAGGACCCGCCGTAACCGGCGGGTCTTTTTTTGTGATTGTATGGTGCACCGGTGCGGGGTACCGCACAACCGTAAAGCTACGGCCTGCCTCGGAGACCGTCCCACCGCAAGGCTGCGGCCTGCCGCCGAGACCGTTCCTACTGCAAA
>JAJBVT010000106.1:0-30862 GCA_020859685.1 Rikenellaceae bacterium | reverse complement strand
GAGACCGTCCCACCGCAAGGCTGCGGCCTGCCGCCGAGACCGTTCCTACTGCAAAGCTGCGGACCGCCGCGGGAAGCTCCAGCCCACCGAAACCGCCTTACCGCAAAGCTCCACCCCACCACAGGGGAATGTTCCACTTCGGGAACATATCATTCCCGGGAACAGATACCTCCGCGGGCCCGCTCCGCCGCGAATCCTATAAGCAGACTCCTATCCCACCACCTCCTCTCGGACTCCATCCCACCGAAGGAATCTATCCACGGGAAATCTTCGCCCCAGGCCGATTACCTTGCTGGAATATTTACTCCGCGGGCACGGTTTGATACCGCAATTATTTCCCATGTAGGATTGATATGGCCCGCAGGCGGGGAGCCTACGGTATCGTAATAACGGCCATAATTGTGCTATTATCTGGTTACTACATATGGTCGAAACTACTTTTGCAAAACAAATGTGCGGTCCGCCGGGGGGGGTAGGTTGCCGGGCCGCCGGAAACAATATTGTAATTGGTTCGCTGAAACGTTATATTTACCGGCTGTTAACCGGGCAATATGAATTTCAGGATAACCGTACTCGGGACCGGCTCCGCCCTTCCGGCGGCCGGAAACCACCATTCGGCCCATGCCGTGAATGTGCATGAGCAGTACTATCTTGTGGACTGCGGCGAGGGGACGCAGAGCAGGCTGTACCGTTACGGTATCAACCCGCTGAAGATTCGGGCCGTTTTCCTCACTCACCTCCACGGCGACCATATCTACGGCATATTTCCCCTGCTGTCCACGCTCGGGCTGATGGGCAAGAAGACCCCGCTGCCGGTATATGCCCCCGAGCCATTCGGCGAGATGCTGGAGCTCTACCGCCGCTATACGGATGCCGACCTTCCCTACGAGGTACGATACCACCCAGTGGATACCACCGCTCATGGAGTGGTGTACGAGAACAAGGTGCTTACGGTATCGACCGTGCCGCTGCGCCACCGCAAGCCCGCGGCCGGTTACCTGTTCCGGGAGAAGACCCCGCCGTTGAATGTTCGCAAGGAGACCATCGAGGAGTATTCGCTCGGTATCGTGCAGATTGTGGCGGCCAAGAGGGGCGAAGATATTACCACCGGCGAGGGGAAGACCCTCCCTAACAGTGAACTGACTTATATGCCGTACACCCCGCGCAGTTATGCGTATATAAGCGACACGCTCTACTCGGGAAAGGTGGTCAAACTGGTTCACGGGGTCGACCTGCTCTACCACGAGGCCACATTCTCCGAGGCCGACAAGGCCACGGCCCGGGCCACCGGCCACAGTACGGCCGTCGACGCGGCCAAAGCGGCATCCCGTTCCGGAGCCGGGGAGCTGCTTATCGGGCATTTTTCGGGACGGTACAAAGACCCCTCGATATTATTACAGCAGGCGCATGAGATATTTCCGCGCACTTCTATTGCCGTCGAGGGCCGGACATACGATATTCCGCTCAAAAAACCGGACGGTAAGTAATAGAGGGTATAGTCTGCAAAGACGGAACACCCCGGTAACCGTTCATCCCATGCACCCCGTTAGCCAGCTCCGGCCCGGCCCGGTTCGGTCATTCCACGTACCCCGGCCGAAAAACCCGGCCCGGTACCGGCTACCCATGCACACAGGGTAACATCCCCGGAACACCAGGCCACCCGCCCTCCCAGCGCCCCTGCCCCGGTAACACCGGGCCCGCAGGCCACAGTACGACCGTCGATGCGGCCGGAGCGGCGTCCCGCGCCGTAGCCGGGGAACTGACTATCGGGCAGTTACGGCACCTTGATATATATGAGAATTTTCAAACGGCAAGTTAGCCGACCGCCTTATATATAATAGTCCATCAAACGGCAATGTGCGGCGGCCCCCCTAAATATTCAAACAGCAAAGTTCGCGACATAAGGACCGAGCAGGAATACCAGATTGCAGGTTTTCAAGCCATAACCGTAACTATGCACCGCCCTTCTTTGGAACGAAGACTGTGCCGGTAGGTCCGGCCCATCCCCGCACAATTAAATCAGGTCGGGCATAAATTTGCTTTTGCAGATAAAATGGGGGTTGAGAAGCGAGATTTTGTTATACTCCAGCGGGTCTTTCGACGGCAGGGCGCGGGTAAGGCCCTCGGCCACCTCGAGTATCAGCTCCCCGGCGGCAGTATCCCACTCGTAGGTGTTGGAGGTGCGGATATAGCAGTCGACGGTACCCTCGGCAAGGAGGCAGAACTTGTATGAGCTGCCCTGCTCGATTACTTCCGCTTTGGGGAACTTGGTCTTTATCATGTCGACCATACGGTAGGTCTCCTCATTGTTGTGCGAGCGGCTGACGGCAATCTTAATGGGGTCGTTGGCGGTCTCCACCAGCGGCAGGCTCCTGGCCCCGTCCATTATGGCCTCCTTGCCGAACTCCGCCTTTCCGTCCGAGCCGACGTCGGTCCTGAGGAACGAACCCGCCTCGCGGTCGCAAAAATACATCTTGCGCAGGTAGGGCACGTAGACCACGGCCAGCACCGGACGGTTATTGAGCATCAGCGCTATGTTGACCGTAAACTCTCCGTTGCCCTTCAAGAACTCCTTGGTGCCGTCCAGCGGGTCTACCATCCAGTAAAGGTCCCACCCGCGGCGCTCCTCGTAGAGCATCTCGCGGCCCTCCTCGCTCAGCAGGGGCACATGGATCAGGGCCAGGTATTCGCGGATAACGCGGTGGGCCTCACGGTCGGCGAGGGTGAGGGGCGAGCGGTCGTCCTTGATGGTCACGTCGTAGTCGTCCACCCCCTCGTATATCGCGAGTATTGCGGCACCTGCCCTCAGGGCGGCGTTGTAGGCGTATGGAAGGAGAAAATCCCTCTGCTGCTCGGTAAGTTTATCGGTTCCCATGTCGTTCCGTCTTTTTGATGTCCGGCCGGTAGCCGTAACTTAAGTTGTCCGCCCGCCGGGTCGGAGCCCGGACAAATATGTAACGTACCGGGTCGTTATTTAGTATTCAGTATAAAGCACACTATCCGTCCGTCCGAGCAGTCGACCTCGGTCACCACCGGGCCGCGGAAACGGTGCCCCTCCCGGTCGGTCCACGTACCTTTGGGCAGCCGCACCATCCGCCGTGTCTCGCCTGCCTTTACGGGAGCGAACAGGTAGTGGCTCCCGAGCATAAACTGGTCCGGACAGTCGGCAAACCCCGATCTGGGAAAGACGTACTCGAGGTTCCGGAGCAGCGGTACGGCCATCTTTGCCGACTCGTCCACCAGCTCCGAGACGTACTCCGCTATCGATACCCGGAAGTTGAGCGCGTCCTTAACGGCCGCATAAAGCGTGGCATCGCCAATTCTCCACGGAGCGTACCGCACGCGGGGAACCGGCATCACCGATTCGAAAAGCAAATACTCTGCCAGCGGACCGTCGCCTTCGGGCACCTGCCCGCCGTCGGGCAGGAGGTTCACAAGGGTGCTGTAAGGGTAACCCGTCAGCCCGGCCGACACGAGGGCCGTCACCGCCGAGGATATCCGGTCGCCCTCGGTGTCCATCGCGATTCCCGTAACGTAGGGGGCGAAGCGCGCCCCCGTCGAGGGCAGGAACTCGTTGAGTCCCTCGGCCGGGGCGAGGTCCATCCACGAGCGGAGGAACTCGACGGCACGGGGCGAATCCTTACCCATCGCGGCCAGCAGCCCGGTGCACTCGAACCGGAAGCCGTCCACCCCGTACTCCGACCGAAGCCGGGCGAGGTTCGCCCGCGCGGCCTCGGCCAGCGGGCCGTTCGAAAAGTCGTGGCAAACGGCCGTCCCGCCGTTTACCGGCACGAGTATGGGCCTGCCGGAGCGACCCATCACGAATCGCCCTTCGGCCACCCCGTCGAGGTAGTACCGCCCGTATGGCGATACGTAGGGCGTAACGGACAGCATCACCCTGAACCCCAACTCATGGAGTCTCGCGGTCATCGCGCCGGGGTCCGGAAAGAGCGAGTGGCTGAAATCGAACAGCGTGTTGGGCTGGTCCCAACCGTCGGATATTACGAGCACTCCCGCCGGGAAACCCTCGGCAAGGAGCCTTTCGGCGTAGGCCACTATCTCGTCCTGCGAGCTGAAACACCCGGGGTCGAACTCGGTCTCATAGTGGGGCAGGGTGAACATCTCCACCGGCGGGGTGGCGTGGTCCGCCGCGAAGTGGTTGTGACAGCAAACAAGGTAGGCCTCCCGAAGGTTGCGGCCGCCCTTGCGGGCCTCCACCTTTTCGTACTCCGAGGTTATGGTATAGGTCTCCCCGTCGAATGAGACGGTGAAGGGATGGTCGCTGTATACGTACCGCCCGGTGCTCGAGAGCATTACCGAGGAGGTATACGCTCCTCCCGAGGCCTGCATGGTAGTGAGTTGGAACGGAGTGTCGAGCGGCTGCGCGGGCGATGCGGAGACGTACAGTCCCCACCATTTCTCGCCCTTCTGGAGCTCCACCGTGCTCATCTCCTGCCCGCGGGCGGTGAAAGCGAGGGACGTTAATATCGATAAAGTTGCTGCGATTCTTATAAGTTTCATATTTCGAGTTAGTTTCATTATGCTTCCTTGAGCAGGGTGGTAAACCATTGCACCGAGTCACCGAACATGGGGAGCGCGGCCGTTTTGTATTCGTCGAACAGCTCGCCCGTCAACTTACGGTAAACTTCCATGTCGGGGCACCGGGTCATAAGGCAGTAGGTCGAACCTTCGGGCGAAGAGGTCTCGGAGAGCACCCTGTAAAACCGGGTCTCCCCACAGCCGCTGTCCGATAGGAATGGAATGTATTTACATTTCATCATCTCGACCCAGCGGTCGTGGGCGTCGTGCGACACAAAAAACGATGTATTAACGATATACATTGGCAAAATCGGAGTTAGGGGCCGACCGGCGAACGGGCCCCGCAAAGTTAACACTATTTTGCCGCCTTTGAAAACCGCCGCCCCCGGTTTCCCCGTAAACCCCTTCGCACCGGGCCCCGGCCCGGCGCGGACGTAATCGCGGGCCGGTGAAGGTGGAAAATTCCCGCAGGTAATTTGTTTTCCGGCAAATTATCGATATCTTTGCACTCCAAAATACGTCAAACCATAAACAAAGAATGTACGTAATAGTAGAAATTGCAGGTCAGCAATTCAAGGCTGAGAAAGGCCGTAAGCTCTATGTTCACCGTCTTCAGGGGGATGAAGGTTCCTCTGTGAGCTTCGACCGGGTACTGCTAACGGATAACGACGGTCAGGTAAATGTGGGAACACCTGTTGTAGAAGGGTCCCAGGTAAAGGCAACCATCCTCAAACACCTTAAGGACGACAAGGTTATCATCTTCAAGAAGAAGAGGAGGAAGGGTTACAGGGTTAAGAACGGCCACCGGCAGTACCTTAGCCAGATCCTTATCGAAGATATAATCGCGTAACGTAAAAACGTCTGGACAATGGCACATAAAAAAGGAGTAGGTAGTTCCAAGAACGGCCGTGAATCCGAAAGCAAGAGGCTCGGCGTCAAACTTTTCGGCGGCCAGTTTGCCAAAGCGGGCAACATTATAGTACGCCAGAGGGGTACCGTGCACAACGCCGGTGAGAACGTAGGTATGGGCAAGGACCACACCCTGTTCGCCCTGGTGGACGGAACGGTGACGTTCAAGAAGAAAGCGGAAGGCAAATCTTACGTAAGCGTTACTCCCGTAGCCGAATAGGTTTGGGAGCGGCGCATCGATACGATACTTTCAGATAGGGAACCTGGGTATAGGGTTCCCTATTATTATTAGGTAAGCCGTTTACATTTTTGCACGACTGTCTCCGGCGGCAGACCGACCCGGCCGGGCCGCGCGTCTGCAAAACAGACGTGATTTCCCTCAGTGTAAAAGTCGTATTATTTACCGTTTCATAATTATGCCGGGGGGATTCGCCGGGGAAATTACAGGTTTCCGCCCAAAAACGCCCTGCGGATTGCAACGAAATTGCCCGGTTTCGCATCTAAACATAAGGCCCGCCACCGGTGACGAAAATTAACGGCCGCAAGGTGGAGCCGCGGACGCATACCCGGCCCGCGGAAGGCCAGCCACTGAACTTAAAACCAGAACCAAGTTTATTTATTTAAAAACAGACACGATGAAACAAATGAAGAAATTTCTGCTAATGCTGTTCGTATTCGCTGTACCTATGGCACTCGTATCATGCAGCGACGACGACGACGATGGCAAAGATCCCGATCCCGATCCCGAAGAGGTGATTCTGGCCGACAAGGCCGCGGGTACATACCTCGGTTCGTACAGCCTCGAGATAATGGGCAGCCCGGTTGAGGGCGGTATTACGGTGAACCTGACCAAGACCGACGACGAGGAGGTTACCATTAAGTTCAGTTCGCTGGAAGTTCCCGTTCTGGGCGAGTTGGCTATTGCCGATATCAAGGAGGTGGCCCTTTCGGGTACCGAGAGCAGCATCAAGCTGGAAGCCGAAGGCGACGAGCTGGTTATAGACAGCCAGATGGGCGACCTTACGGTGGCTTACGAGGTGACCGGTACGGTGGCTGACGCCAACGCCCTGACCCTTACCGTAACCCTCACCGACGAGGACGGCGTGCTGGCGGCATTCAGCCCGCTGAAAATCACCATCGACGTTGCCAAGGACGGCCAGCTTCCCGACCCGGGCGTGGACGAAGGCGACCTGGCTGACGATGCGGAAGGAACTTACTACGGTTCGTTCAGTGCGATGGGTATGACCGGTGGCCTGACGGTCGAACTGACGAAAAGCGGTGAAAATGAAGTTTCGATGGGGATATCTACCATTGATGTTATGGGTATGACCATCGACATTCCCGAACTGGAAGGTGTCGCTCTTTCCGATGAGGACGGTGATGGTGTCATAGTAGTGGAAGCTACGATTGAGGATGTGGAGATTATGAATTTTAATACCACCGTAGCCATATCAGGTACCATTACGGATGCGAACAATCTTACAATGAGTGTTTCCATTACCGGAATTTTACCTATTGCTATAACTGTTACGGCAGACGTAGCCAAAGACGGACAACTTCCGGGTGGTGACGACGATACTCTGGCCGATGTAGCGGAAGGTACCTATAACGGTGTGTATACCGTAGCAGAAGTCGATGGCGGAGAAAATCCGATGGAAATTACTATTATCAAATTAGACGACAACGAAATAACGCTTTCTTTCGGAGATATTGCTTTTGGGGATGTTGCAACGGCATCTATACCTGATCTTAGCGGTATAATAATTTCCGGTTCGGACGACGATATTACCATTGAAGATTTTACAGCAACGACAACGTTGACGGTTAATATGGGGGGTTCATTCGCAATACCCCTTGCTAATACATCAGTTACTTTATCCGGAAATATCACTGATGAGGAAAATCTCGAACTGACTGTAATTGTAAAAAATAATTTGTTGGCCAGCATCACCGGCGGCAGTCTGTCCGAACTCACCATCGATATTTCAGCTTCCAAATAATCACACTTAAAACAGCCGCCTCCCCGGGGGCGGCTGTTTTTACATTTCCAACTACCAATATTACCGACAAATGAGAGAAATAAGAAAATTCCTGTTGATGTTATTCGTCGTGGCGATGCCGGTGGCCCTAATTTCGGGCTGCAGCGACAGCGACGAGGAGGAGGAGGAAGAAGAGGACGTAACCCTTGCCGAAAAGATCGAAGGTATTTATTATGGCTCCATTTCAGCCGTCCTGTTCGACGAAGAGGTCGAAGCGGACATCGAAATAACGGTAGTAAGACTGACGGACACCAGTGTGTCCGTAGATTTCGGTAAAATCGAAACGGAGGACGGCGCCACCGTATCCATCCCCGTCGTTACGGGCGTGGACCTTACGGGAGTGACGGCCAGTGTCGGTATCGTTAAGGACGTCGACACGACGGTAACCTTCGAGCCGGAAGACGGCGAGCCGGCGTCGCTGGACGTATCGCTCGTTATCACCGGTTCCATCAAAAGCGGTACCGATTTGAGGTTCACGATAATTCTCGACTCCGGCGAGCCGTTGCTCGAGGAGGTCGTACTGCTGGAACTTACCGTGGTGGCCGAACAGGAAGAAGACGAGGACGACGAGGATTAACGCCTCCGCCGGAACCGTCCGCCGAGCTTCGTCCGGACGACGATTCACCGCAATCGATATTAAAGCCGCTCCCGGTTCGTCCGGGGGTGGCTTTTTTATTTCCGGCAATTGATACCTGTTTACACCAGACTGATAATACTTACGTTTTGCGGACTCACGGGCAGCCGGGGGTGGGGTGATGGGCTGTAATAAAAAATGTCATGAATGACAGTGAAGTAAAAGGATAGAGTCATTTCCGAGAGCCCGCGCACGGACGAAGGAGTGCACGCCCGTAAGCTCGCTTATAAGCGAATATGCCATTCTGAGCGTAGCGAAGAATCTTTCTTATTTTGTGTTCAGCTAATCGGGGTTCCGGTTCTACGGCTTCTCAGGATAAAAGTTTACTAATAAAAAATATGATATTCGCCTGCCGTGGGGCAGGCGGTGGACCGGCAGGAGCGGGGTGGTGGGCCGCTAAATAATAGACAGGACACCCCCCCTGTGTAGCCGTGGATACGTGCGGGCGGCTATTACAGATGGGTCGGTGTATGGGTATCCGGAGGGATTTTTTTTTCGGAGTAGTCGGGGAGGACCGTACCCCGTAATACAGTGCGGGCGATTCTTACCGCTTCTCCTACTCCACATATAGCACCAGCCCCTTCAGGTACTCTCCTTCCGGGTGGTAGATACTCACCGGGTGGTCGGCGGGCTGGGTGAGCTGGTGAAGTATCCTAACGTTGCGGCCCGCGATGGCGGCGGAGGTGAAGACCGTGGTCCGGAACTGTTCGGCCGACACGGCCTGCGAACAGCTGAACGTGAACAGAATACCCCCCGGAGCGATAGCCGCTATGGCGCGCGAATTGAGCCTCTTATACCCCTGCAGGGCGTTGGGAACGGCTTTGAGGTGTTTGGCGAATGCCGGAGGGTCGAGGATAACCATATGGTATCCGGGTTCCATATCGCGGACGAACCGTGTGGCGTCGGCGGTAAACGAACGGTGGGCCGCCTCGGGGCCGAAGTTGAGAAGGATATTGCGGTCGGTCATTTCTATGGCGTGCTCGGAGCTGTCTACCGAATCGACCGACGCGGCACCGCCCGCCAAAGCATAGACCGAGAAGCCCCCCGTATAGCAGAACGTGTTGAGCACCCGCCTGCCGCGGGCGTACCGGCGAACCAGGGCGCGGCTGTCGCGCTGGTCGAGGAAGAAGCCCGTCTTCTGGCCCCGTTCCCAGTTTACCGCGAACTTCAAACCGTTCTCCGTGACTGTGCTCTCGTCCGGCAGAGTGTATCCTTCGGCCTTCCACAGGTAGCCGTCCACGGCGTCCAGACCGGCGTTATAGGCGACCGTGCGGCTGCTCTTGTCGTACACCGCTTTTAAATCCACACCCATAACCGCCCGCAGAGCCGTGCAAATCTCTTCCCTGGCAAGGTACATCCCCACGCTGTGGCACTGCACAACGGCCACCTCGCCGTAGAGGTCGATAATCAGCCCGGGCAACAGGTCGCCCTCTCCGTGCACCAGACGGTAGCAGTCGGTATCCGCCGAACCGGCAAGGCTGAGCGCCCGTCGCACTGCAAGAGCACCTGCAAGGCGGCCCTCCCACCACGGGATATCGATCTCCTCCTGCCGGAACGTGAGCACCCTCACCGCTATGGAACCCACCTGGCAATGGCCGCGGGCGATAAACTCGCCGGAGGCGGTATACACGTCGGCCACCGTACCCTCCTCCGCCTCGCCTTCGGCGTGCGACAGGGCGCCCGAAAAAACCCACGGATGGCGGCGCAGGAGAGATTCTTCCTTATTGCGTTTCAGGAATATACGGGGATACTGGTACTGTACGGTGCCGGTTTTATTTGTCATCGATTCGGGATTTAAATTTTTTGCCCCCCCATAATATGATGCCCGGTAGACCTTAGGAGGGGCGGAAATCACGGGTCCGTCAGTTTTTATCGGCGGCCGGGTCGGCAGACGCCGGGTCGCACTGCCGGTCTTTCCGCTTGGCAAACCGCCTGTACGGGCGCCTGCGGGCGGGCTTGGGTTCCTTAGGCTCTTTGGGCGGGGCCGGTTCCGGCTCCGGGAGCGGATTCTTCTCGGTCCTCTCCAGTTCCTCGTACATTCTGAGGCATACCCATGCGTCTGTTGCGGCGTAGGTACACTGGGCGCCGGTGAGCGCCGTGGCCTCCCAGTTGCTGAGCCGCTGGGCTTTGGAGACCCTGCGGCCGAGGATGATGGCTGACATCTTGCGCACGCTCTTCTCGCCGATGCCCCACTGCCCGGCAATGGATTGAAGGTCGACGAAACCGTCCGGCCGGAAGTGGCGCAGTTGCTGTAAGGCCCTGATATCGTTGAGGATATCCGCCCCTATTTTAATCGTCGTTTTGCTTTCGAGGACTTTTTGTATCGGTTTTTCCAGCGCCATCCGGCAGAGGCGGAACAGATAGCATGTGTGCGGGGTGGACAATTGCAGCAGGGCCACCTTGTTCATCGAACCCGCTCGGAAACTGGGACGGGTCTCGGTGTCGAACCCGATAAAAGGATGCGACAGCAGGTCCTCGCATGCCTTCACCGCATCGTCCGGATTCTCCACGATAACCACCCTCCCCGGGAACCTTACGGGTTCGAGGGGGGCTACCTCGGCGGCGTCTATCTTCTCTGCAAAATTATTTTCCGTCATTGGTAACCGACTCCACGGCAAATTTGTTTCCCGCCGTAAATGGTGCAAATTTACTCTTTTATGCCCAGTTTACCGTCCCTTCCGCACGAAATCTTCCCCTCGGCGAGCAACAAATCTATCTCCCCGACCACCTCCGCCTGGTCGGCCGCGAAGAGCGAGACTATCTCCTTGACGCTTTTCCGGCCACCGGCAAGGGCCTCGAGTATCGGACCGCTGAATCTGCCCTCCGCTCCGCCCGGGCTTCCGGCTCCGTGCGCGGCACTCGATTTTTTTCGGGCTATGCACACATCGCACACCCCGCACTCCTCCGGGTCGGTCTCCCCGAAATACCTCCGCAGATAGGCCTGCCTGCAACCGCAGCCGTCGGAGGCGTACTCGTCAATCGCTTTGAGACGCCGGGCGGCCATCTCCTTGCGGATGCGGTAGCTCTCGGGCGATATGTAGACGTCCTGCACCGGCAGCCGCTCCTCGCCGAGGAACAGCACGGGCGACCGGCTGCCCGGCACGTAGCGGATAACCCTGAGCCGCCACAGTTTTTTCAGCAGTTCGTGGACCCTTTCGGGCGTGTAGCCCGACGAATAGGCAATTTCGCCCTCGTCGATGGGGATAAGCCGGTCGCCGAACACCCCCTCGTACAGCCGCAGGATGGTTCGCAGGATGTGGTCCAGCTCCTCGCGGTCGATGCGGATTTTATAGAGGTCGTCGCGGCTCACGAGGAACTGGATGCGAGGCGGATTGTCGGCTACGGGGCTGAGCGTCAGGTAGCCGTTCTGCTGAAGAATCTTCAGGGCGTTGTAGGCTGTGGACTGGTGCATGCGGTTTCGGGAAGCGAAATCGAAAATATCGAACCCCGTGGTGTGGTACTTCCCGTCGCCGATTCCAATTTGCAGATAGTCGAACAGTGCCTCGTAGTACCTTTTGACCGTCTGGAGCGGAGGAAACTCCGAGGCGAACATCCGCGCGGCGCGGCCCCGGTCGTCGCTGCCGGCGAGCAGGACGGCGAAAGACCTGCCCCCGTCCCTTCCCGCGCGGCCCGACTCCTGATAGTAGGACTCGGGCGAATCGCACATCTCGTAATGCACCACAACCCTCACGTCCGGCTTGTCGATCCCCATACCGAATGCGTTGGTGCAGACCATTACCCGTGTCGCATCCTTGAGCCACCGCTCCTGCGCCGCGGCCCGGCGCTGCATATCCATCCCAGCGTGGTAGGCCTCCGCCGCGATACCGTTCTCGGTGAGCAGGGTGGCCACCTTCTCCGTCTGTTCACGGTACCGGACATATACGATTGCCGTACCGGCCACGTTCCGCAGCACCCTCAGCAGTTGGCCCTCCTTATCGTCAGTGCGCCGCACGGCGTAGGATATGTTGGGCCGGGCGAAACTGCTCCGCACCACCCGGCTCTCCCTCATCCGCAGGTGATGCATGATGTCGGCCGCCACGGCCGGGGTGGCGGAGGCCGTCAGGCCGAGGAACGACACCTCCGGCAGGACGTCCCGCAGCAGACCGATATTGAGGTATGAAGGGCGGAAGTCGTAGCCCCACTGCGATATGCAGTGCACCTCGTCCACCGCCACGAGGTTGACCGGCATCCGGGCCGCCCTCTCCCGGAACACCGGGGAAGCGAGCCGTTCGGGAGCCACGTAGAGAAATTTAAGGTCGCCCCACGAGGCGTTGTCGAGCGTCAGGTCTATCTGCCGGGGAGTCAGCCCCGAGTGGACCGCGGCGGCCGCGATTCCGAGAGAGCGGAGGCGGTCCACCTGGTCCTTCATCAGTGCGATAAGGGGTGAGACCACGATGCAGACCCCCTCGCGGGCCAGCGCGGGCACCTGGTAGAGCAGGGACTTACCGGCCCCGGTCGGCATCAGGGCGAGGGTATCCCACCCGGAGGTCACCGAGTCGATAACCTCCAGTTGGTTGGGCCGGAAATCGGGATACCCCCAGTATTTGCGCAGGATTTGCCGGTATTTTTCGTGACGCTCTTCCATCGGTATACAAAAGTAAAAAATATGCGGGCCGGAAACGCATCACAATACGACAGTTTATTGAAAACCGTTGGCCAAAACATAATCGCCTTCCCTGCGGCAGGCGCGTGCGGTCCGCAGGGGTGGGGTGGTGGCGCATACAAACCAATGTCATTCTGAGCGATAGCGAAGAATCTAAGTTATAAAGGAAGATCCTTCGTCTCTATGTTCCTCAGAATGACATATAAATTTAACGGTCTATTTCCCGGTAGGGATAGCAATCGACCGACGAAGGAGTGGATGCCCGTACGTTCGCTAAAAATGTTAAATGTCATTCAAAACGGAAGAGAGTAATCTTTCTAATTTGACTATATTGCAGTCCGTCACTCGCTCCCGGCATGAAGAAACCGGCCAGAGGGCGGACGGAAAAAAAGAACTGCATGGCACACAACTGCGAAAAATGCCCCGTCAGGGCCAGATACGACAGGAATCCCCGGTCGCTGGTGGGTAGATTCTGGAGATGGCATATCGACTTCTGCCCCGGCTGGAAGCGCTATTTCTCGTCGCTCGACGAGGGGAAACGTAAGGAATTGACCGCAAAGTACGGCTTGAAAAAGTAGCTTCCGGGTTTATGGCCGATGGACGGCTTCCGGCTGGTTTGGCAACCCTCGAACACCCGGATTGCCCGAACAATACTCCATGAATAATCGTCGGGCCCGGATAAGGCCCCTGTCGGTGCCGCCCGTCCCCCGAACCGACCGGCCCGGATATGAACTTACCGGAGCCGCCCGTTACCGAACCGTCCGGCCGCTCACGGCCGCTCCGTCGACCACGGGCTAATCTGCCTCCCCGAACAGGTCCATTTCGCCCTGCTCGGCCTTGCGGAAGACCGAAGCCAGTTCCGCAACCACCGGCGAGACCACTTGCAGAACGTCTTCTATGGCGCCTTTGGCCTTCTCGCCGTCCTTGATACGGTAGAGCATAGCCGCGTATAGGGCGCGGAAGAGCAGTTCCGTGTCGGAAATCTCCTCTTTAGAAAGTATTTCGCTTTTGGAAACGAGTTCCCGCAGGCGGGGAAGTTCCGGCAGGAGGGCGGCGTATAACCGGCGGTAATTCTCCCCCGCCGGAAGTTTCATCAACTGGAGGTGGAGGTTATGCAGGTCGCCTATCAGGTGGAGGGTATGGTCGAGGTGGCCCTTCTCGGATTTGCCTTCGGTTTCCAGCAGGTTAGCGATATCCATATACCAGACCAGCAGTTCCTGCTCGGCGGCCGCGTCGAGTCCCCGGGGCCTGACCAACTGAGAGTAGACCGCTTCGGGACTGAATTGCAACGCCCGCAGCAGGTCCTCCAGCTGCCAGAGGTAAAGTATATATTCGGCTATATTATCCTTGCGTTTACTGATTGCTATATACATATCGTACTGTTTTTGAAGCGACCTGTCGACGACCGGGTGAACCGCTTAATCGTCCTCCCACCCGGCGAGATAGGAAATATCGTCCATCAGGCTGTCTATCTCGCGGCGCTCCTTTTTGGTGGGGCGGCCCGTGCCGCGGTCGCGCGAAATAAAGACCGTCTCGCGCGGCACGTTCAGTTTGTCAAGCTCCTCCTTCGGGGTGATGTTCTCGATGTAGTCCGGAACGCTGCGGGCGGGCTGGCGATTACTTACCAACGCGGTAATCCGGTAGGTATAGGTCACCGTGCCGCGGCGGAACGATACCTGGTCGCCCTCTTTCACCTCGCGGGAGGGCTTGGTGTAGGCGCCGTTTATTCTCACCCGGTCGTTGCGGCAGGCGTCGGCCGCGTCGCTTCGCGTCTTGTAGGCCCGCACGGCCCATAACCATTTGTCTACCCTTACCGGCATCTGTAATTCCTCCCTATTTCAACGACCAGTCGGTGCCGTCCTTGCCGTCCTTGAGCAGGATGCCCGCGTCGGCCAACCGGTCCCGGATAAGGTCGGACCTCGCCCAATCCTTGTCTCTTTTAGCCTCGGCGCGCATTTCTATAAGCATTTCGACAAGCGGACCGACCAGATTGTCGGCCCCGGCCGCATTGTCGTCCCGCAGGCCGAGCACGTCGAACACCATCCGGTGAAACAATCCGCGGAGACGTTCGAGGTCCGCGGACGATATTTTTTTTGTACCGTCGTGTAGCTGGTTGATAATCCTCACCCAGTCGAACAGCGCCGATATGGCCACCGGCGAATTGAGGTCGTCGTTCATGGCGGCGACGCAGCGCTCCTCGAGGTCGGCCACATCCACGTCCGACGTGGCCGAAGGTACAACCTTGTCGATGGTGTCCACGGCCGCAAGCAGGCGGTCCAGACCCTTTCCGGCCGCCGAGAGGGCCTCCACGCTGAAGTCGAGCCTCGAGCGGTAGTGGGCCTGGAGAATAAAGAACCGCACTGTCATCGGGGGTACCGGGCCGTGCAGCAGAGGATGGTCCCCCGAGAACAGCTGTTCGAGGTCGATTGCGTTCCCGAGCGATTTTCCCATCTTCTGCCCGTTGAATGTTATCATATTGTTGTGCACCCAGTAGCAGGCCGATTCGCAGCCGCAGGCCACGGTATTCTGCGCCCGCTCGGCCTCGTGGTGCGGGAACATCAGGTCCATCCCACCGCCGTGGATATCGAACCGCTCCCCGAGGTACTTCACGCTCATGGCCGAGCATTCGAGGTGCCAGCCGGGGAAACCCACACTCCACGGCGCTTTCCAGCGCATTATATGGCCTTCCGAGGCCTTCTTCCAGAGCGCGAAGTCGCACGCGCCGGCCTTGTCCGACTGGCCGTCCAGCTCACGCGAGTTGGCAATCATATCCTCGAGCACCCTCCCCGACAGCCTGCCGTAGTCGTGGCTGCGGGCGTATTTTTCCACGTCGAAATAGACCGAATCGTTGCTCTCGTAGGCATAACCCTTGTCGAGGATATCCTGCACCAGCTCTATCTGCTCCATCATGTGTCCCGAAGCCCTCGGCTCGATGGAGGGGGGCAGGACGTTGAGCCTCTCCATCGCAGCGTGGTACCGGTCGGTGTAATACTGAGCCACCTCCATCGGTTCGAGCCGCTCAAGCCGGGCCTTTTTTGCCAGCTTGTCTTCGCCCTCGTCGGCGTCGTTTTCCAGATGCCCCACGTCGGTAATGTTGCGCACATACCGGACCTTGTATCCGAGGTCCTTCAGGTAACGGAACAACAAATCGAATGTGATTGCCGAGCGGGCGTGGCCAAGATGCGGGTCGCCGTAAACGGTCGGGCCGCAGACGTACATCCCCACGAAGGGCGACTTGAGCGGCTCGAAGGGTTCCTTACTGCGAGTGAGGGTATTATAGAGGGTAAAACCTGTCGTCATATAGCGGGGGTTTAACAAAACAGCGTAAAATTAGCAACTTTGCACGAATATTCAATAATCCCGCCGTGCAGGACGATCTATCAGTGGATTGATGGAACTGCGGATTCTTCACTTCGTTAAACATGCCGTAATATAAAGTGTCTTACCGAGGATACGAAGAGGGGTTGAACAAGTGTCATCCTGAACGCAGTGAAGGATCTACCGCTGGATTAAGTACATGGACATTCATACGGAATGAAATTATATGCGGACCACCCGCCGCCCGCCGCCGGGTGGCAGGATAATATGCTATACCGTGATTGTATTATAATACGTCTGCTTTGCAGACGTGCGACCCGCCGGGGGCGGGGTGGCGGGCCGCAATAAATAATATATGTCATTCTGAGCGGAGCGATGAATCTACCATTCATTTGTGTCTCTATTCCAGTGGTAGATCCTTCCTCGCCTTCGGCTCCTCAGGATGACATTTTATAGATTGACTCCTTGTCTTAAGCTTTTTAGGATGACATTTTATAGGTAGACTTATTGTCTTCAGCTTTTTACGGTGACATTTTATATAATAGACTCTCCTCGCCTAACGGCCCTTCGGGATGACTTCTAACTATAAAAGTAATACAATGAAAGTTATCGACGGATTGCAATATGGGCGGACCGGTTTATTTTTTTAATTTTGCGTGTTATACCGGGAAGCGGGGTGCGGGGGTTAAATTTTCGCACCCGGCCGTTCAATAATCCGGCGATTATCCCGTTACCGTAAAATAAAGACTTTAAGTACACCGAAAATACAGCCATGCTGAAGAACCTCACCTACTTCAAGAAATGCGACCTCATTACGGGCTGGATAGCCTTCGCCGTATCGGCCGTGGTCTACCTGATGACGATGGAGCCGACCGCCAGCCTGTGGGACTGCGCGGAGTTTATCTCCACCTCGTACAAAATGGAGGTCGGTCACCCGCCCGGTGCGCCGCTGTTCATGATGATAGCCAGGTTCTTCACCATATTCGCCCCGTCCACCGATTCGGTGGCGCTGATGGTCAACACGATGTCGAGCCTGTGCAGCGCCTTCTGTATTCTCTTCATGTTCTGGACCATCACCCATCTGGGCCGCAGGATTTACGGACTGGAACCCGGGGAGTTGAGCAAGGGTCAGACGTGGACCGTTATGGGCGCCGGGCTGGTAGGTGCGCTGGCCTACACCTTCTCGGACACCTTCTGGTTCTCGGCCATCGAGGGCGAGGTCTACGCCATGTCGTCAATGTTCACCGCGCTGGTGGTGTGGGCGATGCTGCAATGGGAGAATGTGGCCGACCGGCCGCACTCCACCCGCTGGCTGATACTGATTGCCTATCTTATGGGCCTGTCGATAGGGATACATATTCTCAACCTGCTGACCATTCCGGCCCTCGTGTTTATCTACTATTTCCGCAAATATCCGAAAGTAACCAATAAGGGCATAATTTGGGCGCTTCTGGCCTCGGGGGCGATACTGCTGGGAATCAACAATATAATCATACCCTACACGGTGGCCGCCGGTGCGGTGGTGGACCGCTGGTTCGTCAACGGATTCGGACTGCCTATCAACAGCGGGATTACGTTCTTCGTCTTCTCCCTGTTCGCCCTGTGCGGCTGGGCGGTCTGGATTACCCACAAGAGGGGTAAGGTACTGCTGAATACTATCGTACTCTGCGTGACGGTAATCTTGCTCGGCTACTCGAGCTACGCTTCGGTGACCATCCGCGCGGTGGCAAACCCGCCTATGAACAGCAACAACCCCGACAATCCCTACCGGCTGCTTTCGCTCCTGAACCGGGACCAGTACGGTTCCCCGCCACTGCTGTACGGCCAGTGGTACTCCTCGCCCCCGGTGGATTACAAGACCTCCAAATCGTGGTATATGAACGACGAGGGCCGGTATGTGAGCGAGGAACGGCTGACGGACGTGAAATACCCCTCGGAGTTCAAAACCGTATTCCCCCACATGTGGAACTCGCAGGGGGACCGGGAGGCCTACGAATCGTGGGGCAACGTGACTGGGCGGCGAATCCCGTTCCGGGACGAGATGATAACCGTGCCCACGTTCGGGGAGAACCTGCGCTACTTTTTCAGCTACCAACTCAACTTCATGTACTGGAGGTATTTCCTCTGGAACTTCGTGGGCCGTCAGTCCGACTACCAGACCACAGGGTCGCTTACGGACGGGAACTGGCTCTCGGGGATAAAATTCATAGACGAGCTCTACTTAGGTCCGCAGGACAACCTGCCCACCGAGTTGGCCGAAAACCGGGGCCGGAACACCTACTATTTCCTGCCCTTCCTGCTCGGGCTGATAGGCCTCTTGTACCAGCTCAGCCGGGACAAGCGGAATTTTACGGTGGTGATGTGGCTGTTTCTGATGATGGGTGTGGTGCTGGTGCTCTATTTCAACTCCTCGCCGGGCGAACCGCGCGAGAGGGACTACGTATACGCCGGTTCGTTCTACGCCTTCTGTATGTGGATTGGGTTCGGCGTTATGTGGCTGCGCGATGCCCTGCTGAGATATACTAAAAAGGATTCGAC
The DNA here is from genome assembly GCA_020859685.1 of Rikenellaceae bacterium. Taxonomy (GTDB): domain Bacteria; phylum Bacteroidota; class Bacteroidia; order Bacteroidales; family Rikenellaceae; genus WRDF01. The sequence continues at coordinate 12,282 of JAJBVT010000106.1, read as the reverse complement.
CGCAATCGCCGTGGTCGCCACCGCCGTGTGTAGTGTGGTGCCGATTATTCTCGCCGCGCAGAATTGGGACGACCACGACCGGTCGCACCGCTACATTGCCCGCGACATCGGGTGGAACTACCTCCAGTCGTGCCTGCCCAACTCCATCATTATGAACTATGGCGACAACGATACCTTCCCGCTCTGGTACAACCAGGAGGTGGAGGGCGTGCGGCTCGACGTGAAGATTATGAATATGAGCTATCTGGGGATGGACTGGTATGTGGACCAGATGAGAGTCCGGTCCAACGAGGCGGACCCGGTGCCCTTCTCGCTTCCGCGGAGCAAGTACGTCGGCGGGACCAACGAATCCATCTTTATTTGGGACCGTATCGAGAACCACGTCAACCTCAAGGAGGTTATAGATTTCGTGCGCCGGGAGGACCGCTCCACGAAGGTTCAGCTCAACGACGGGACTTGGGTGGATTACATTCCCGCCAGCCGTTTCGCCATCCCAGTGGATAAGGAGAAGGCCATCGCGAGCGGAATCGTCCGGGCGGAGGACGCCCACCTGATGGTAGATACCCTGTTGTTTTCCACAGAGCGCGACAGGCTCTACCGACACGAGCTGATGTTCCTCGACCTGCTCGCCAATTTCGACTGGGAAAGGCCGCTCTATTTCACGCAAATACATTCGCTTCTGGATTTCGGTCTGCACGACTATCTCCAGTTCGACGGATACGGGTACAGGCTGGTTCCCATCAAGACGCCGATGCGCTACCTCGACCTGGGACGAGTGGACACCGAGTACCTCTACAACAATCTGATGAACGTGTTCCGGTACGGAAACGTGGCCGACCCGAGGGTCTACAAGGACACCTTCGTGCAGCATAACCTCAACGTCTCCAATTCGCGCAACGCCTTCGCGATGCTCGCCAAGGCGCTCGTGGACGAGGGCGACACGGTGAGGGCCGTGCAGGTGCTGGACGCCGGGCTGGATAAGATTCCGCTCAACAGCCTGAGGATGACCCTGCGGCTCACCTATCCGCACATCGAGGCATACTACTACGCCGGGGAGTTCGACAAGGGGAACGAGGTCTTCTCGCAATACGCCCGGAACCTGATGGAATACGTTCTATACTACATGCAGTTCGACGGGTACAAGTTCGACCGGGTAGCCCGTGAGATGACCGAAAAACTTACCGACCTCGAGCGGCTCCAGCTGCTGGCCATGTACTTCCGGCAGGACGAGCAGGCCGAGTGGATCGGCCACTTCTTCTCGCAGGTCGGGTATAATCCGGACGGCTGGTAGGCCGGGTGCAAAAGGATGGAGCTCACTTTTCAGGATAAGGTTCTGGAGGCCGGATGCGACGAGGCCGGGCGGGGGTGCCTCGCCGGGCCGGTGTTCGCCGCCGCGGTAATACTTCCCGCCGGGTTCCATCACCCGCTTCTGAACGACTCGAAACAGATGTCGCGCCAGAGCCGGGAACTGCTCCGCGGTATTATCGAGCAGCAGGCCGTGGCGTGGGCCGTGGCCGAGGTCTCGGAGGAGCGCATCGACGCCGTGAATATCCTCAACGCCTCCATCGAGGCGATGAACATTGCCGTGGACCGGTTGGCGGTACGGCCCGGGTTCCTGGCCGTGGACGGCAACCGGTTCCGCAGTACCTGCGGCATCGACTTCCGGTGTATCGTCAAGGGGGACGCACTATATGCCAATATCGCCGCGGCATCGGTGCTGGCCAAGACCCACCGCGACGAGTATATGGAGCGGCTGGCCCGGGAATACCCCCATTACCGGTGGGAGACCAACAAGGGTTATCCCACCGCGGAGCACCGCCGCGCCATCGCCGACCACGGCCTCACACCCTACCATCGCAAGACCTTCGGCCCCTGCACGGACCAGTTGAGCCTCTTCTGAACGGGCGGCTCCGGTCTGCTCCATACCCCGCCGAACAGCCGGACGGAGAAATTTCTTGCATATCATTCTAAGCGGCAGCGAACCGACATAGTAGCGCGCATCCGTTTAGCCCCTTTACGAACGGACAAGTCAATATGTCATTCTGAGCGAAGCGAAGAATCTACCTTTTTTACTAAAAACCAGCGGTAGATTCTTCGTCACTTAAGCTCCTCAGGATGACAGTTTTAATATATGTCATTCTGAGCGACAGGGAAACCGACGAAGGAGCGCGCCCCCGTCAGCTCCCTTACAAACAGACAAGTTAATATGTCATTCTGAGCGCCAGCGAAGAATCTAAGAATTATTCCAAATGAAAGTTAACCGACGAAGGAGGAGCTGTGAATGCTTTGCCTGCAAGGAGGAAAAATCCCCGCAGGGGTAGCATGGAAGGAATAAAGTTAAACGCCGCAGGCGTAATATTGAATCTTGCGTTGGAGAAAAATCAAAGAAGAAAGGTCCTTCGTCACCTGCGTTCCTCAGGATGACAGTTTTGGTATATGTCATTCTGAGCGTCAGCGAAGAATCTATGTATAGCAGATTTCTGAATCACCTGTATTCCTCATGGTGACAGTTTGAATATATGTCGTTCTGAGCGATGAAGAAGAACCTAACTTTTTTCCTAAAAACCAGCGGTAGATTCTTCGTCACTTATGTTCCTCAAGATGACAGTCACAGAAGAAAGATCCTTCGTCATATGCGTTCCTCAGGGTGACAGTTTGAATATATGTCATTCTGAGCGAAGCGAAGAATCTAAGCGAACTGCAAAAAGATCCTGCGTCACCTTAAGTTCATAATGGTAAATCCTTTGTAGCCGACCCTTACCACTGAATAAAACTCAATAACGTCACCCCCGGCGTAACCTACCGAAAGAAACTCCGCATCCGGTCGAAGATGTTCTGTTTGGTCTTCTCGGGTTTTTTAAAGGACGGGCTGTCGGCAAGGCTCTCGATAAGTTTCTTCTCCGAGGAGTTGATTTTCGAGGGCACCGAAATATCCACGATGGCCAGAATATCGCCCCGGCCGTAACCGTTCACGTCCGGCAGGCCCTTTCCCTTCAGGCGCAGTACCTGCCCCGAATGGGTTCCCGGCTGAATTTTAATCTTGGCCTTACCGTCGATGGTGGGCACTTCCACCTGCCCGCCGGTAACGGCCGTGGGAATAGTAATATTGAGGTTGTAAAGCAGGTCGTTGCCGTCCCGTTCGAGGTCGGGATGCGGTTCTTCCTCGATCAGCACCAGCAGGTCGCCGTTGATACCGCCGTGACGCGCGGCGTTTCCCTTGCCGCTCACCGACAACTGCATGCCCTCGCCGACTCCGGCCGGTATCTTGATTTCGATTACCTCCTCGCCCTTCACGATTCCTTCGCCGTGACAGGTGGGGCACTTGTCGGTTATAACCTTACCCTCGCCGTGGCAGACGTTGCAGACCGCCGTACTCTGGGTGCGGCCGAAGAAGGTGTTCACCACCTGGGTAACATACCCCGTACCGTTACAGTTGGTGCAGGTGGCGTATGCTTCCGGAGTCTTTGCGCCCGACCCGCCGCAGGTGGCGCACGACACCATTTTGTTTATCTTGAGTTTCTTCGTTACGCCGTTGGCTATCTCCTTGAGGGTCAGCTTTACCTTAATACGCAGGTCCGAGCCGCGGTTAACCCGGGGTGCACCTCCTCCGCCGCCGAAGCCGCTGAAACCTCCCCCGAAGTGGCCGCCGAATATATCTCCGAAATTGCGGAAAATATCCTCCATCGAGAACCCGCCGCCGCCGTATCCGCCGCCGAATCCCGCGGCCCCGGCCATACCTTCATGACCGAACTGGTCGTAACGGGCTTTCTTGTCCGGATTGCTCAGAACGTCGTATGCCTCGGCCGCCTCCTTGAACTTCTCTTCGGCCTCCTTGTCGCCCGGGTTCTTGTCCGGGTGGTACTGGATGGCCGCCTTGCGGTAAGCCTTTTTTATCTCGTCCGCACTTGCGTCGCGCGACACGCCGAGTATTTCGTAATAGTCTCTTTTTGCCATGTCTTTATCGGTTTCTGCGATTCCGCGGCACGGGCGCCGTCGGTTGCGGAAGATTCCCTATCGTTCCGGTTATTCGCCTACAACCACTTTGGCGTGGCGTACAACCTTGTCTTTCAAAGTATAACCTTTCTGGGCCACATCCACGATGTATCCCTTCTGTTTCTTGTCCGGGGCCGGTATCTTTGCGACAGCCTCGTGGTAGTCGGTGTCGAGTTTTTCACCCACGGACTTAATCTCCGCCAAACCCTTCTGACGAAGTGTGTCCACCAGCTTCGCGTGGATAAGTTCTATACCGCTCCTGACGGAAGCCACGTCCTCAGTGCGCTGCATCGAATCGAGCGCCCGGTCCATATCGTCCAGTACGGGAAGGAGCGTTTTTATCACATCCGCCCCTCCGGTATCCACCAACTCCATCTTCTCTCGCAGGGTCCGTTTACGGTAGTTATCGAACTCGGCCGACAGGCGCATATATTTATCTTTCCACAGGAAAGCCTCCTCCTCCGGGGTGGGGGCTGCTGTCGCGGTGTCAGTTTCCGGTTCGGCCTCGTCTGACATTTTGTCGGCTCCGCTTTCGCCGCCCGTCTCTTCCCGTCCGGCGGCAGCCTCTTCCTCCTGCCGGGTAAACTCTTTTGATTCAGCTTGTTTGGTCTCTTTTTCGTGCGATATCATAATTGTACGGTTTTCTTTCTTTGGGTTGTTGTCCAAATTGTATACCAACGCCTTAGATGTGCTCCGGGGCTGACAAATGTGCAAAATAACGCATTTTTTGTTACGTTTCCGAGTTTTCCTCGTCTTAAATATAAAATGCTCCAAACCCGACCGCTCAATATTTTTTTATGAGTTTTTTAGTACCATGCGATACATAGTATATGATAAATGTTTTATATTTGCATTGCAAGGACAAATGGTATGCAAGGTTGTAAATTGCAGTTAGTACTGTGCAATTTATTTATGACGAGCATGTTGTTTTCCGAAGGTAGAGTACCAATCAGATTTAACTTTAAATGACGATTATGATGAAAGGGAGATTTACAGCGGTTGTTGTTACTTTATTATTCTGGGCCGCAGCGGGGGTTACGGCCGCGCCGGTGAAGGTACGTGGAAAGGTTACGGACGGGGAGAGCGGCTCGCCGGTCGGTTTCTCCACCGTGGTGGCCCTCGCTCCGGACTCGACGGTCGCCGGTGCGGTCGTGGCCGGGGAGGACGGCCGTTACAGCATCGAGCTGGGGCAGGGGAGATATATATTCAACATAAATTGCATAGGGTTCGAACCTTTCGCGTATGAAATAACATGTGCGGACGGCGATATGGTCCTCGATTTCGAGCTGGCCCCGTCCGCCGTCGCGGTGGAGGAGGTGAGCGTCCGGGCTGCGAGGGTCCGCCGCGAATCGGACCGTTATATAATAAGCGTCGCCGGGTCGAAGGAGGCGATAGGAAAAAATGCGGAGGAGTTCCTGAACTCCGCCCCGTCGGTCTGGATACGAAACGACAGGATTATGGTCGAGGGCCGTTCCGGCGCGAAGGTTATGGTCAACGACCGGCTGCTCAATATGGACGACGAACAGGTGCTGGCCTACCTCCGCAACATTAATGCGGACGACATCGCCCGGGTGGAGATAATTCCCCGGGCCGGGGCGGACCTGGACGCCTCCGCAACCGGGGGCGTAATAAAGATTACCCTCAAGAGGAGGCGCGACGACGGCATCGAAATTTCGCCCTCCATGCGGGCGCAGTGGGCTAAGGACTATTACCGCTACCGGCCCGGTCTGTCGGTCAACTACCGGATCGGCTCCCTGTCGACCTACATGCAGGCCTTTACCGACCATGACGACCACACCATGCGTATTACCGAGCAGAACACCTCGGCAGGTACCGAACTCCGGTCGCAGTCCGTCAACCGTATGAAAGAGCCCGCAGGCGGGGGTAGGCTGGGGGCTATCTACGATATCGGCGAACGGCAGACCGTAGGGGCCGAATACTCCACCTATATCAGTAACGACCTGCGCACCTCCTCTCCATCCGCGGTGATTTTCGCTCCCGACCCCGTGTCGTCCGACAGCAGCGCTTACCGCGACGAGCGCCGCTACCGCAACCATTACGTAGCGGCCAACTACATCCTGCGCCTCGACTCGCTCGGGTCGCTGTTCAAGGTGGTCGGCGACCTGGCTCACACCTCCAACCCGGCCAACAACACCTACCGCAACCGCCACACGCTTCTCGGCGGCCCCGGACAGGGGACAGCGGCCGATACCCTTTACCGAAACGACACGCAGGACAAATACCTCGTCGCCACGGGGACCCTCGCTCTCGAAAAGGTATTTGCCGATGGGGCAAGGCTGCAGGCCGGGATGAAATATATTTACACCACACTCGACGACGATTCCCGTTACTACGGTGCCCGGGCGGCCGACTGGGAGTTGAACACCGATTACAGCATCCGGCAGAAATACACCGAGAACATCGCCGCGGCCTACGTTTCCTACTCGTCGAACCTCGGCATACTCTCCTACAACCTGGGCCTGCGGGGCGAATATACCCGCTCGGTGCCTACCACCACGCTCTATGACGGTTCCGGTCCGCAAAGGGGCACCAACAACTACTTCTCGCTCTTTCCGAACGTGAACCTCTCCCTGCCCTTTCATGCGGAGAAAGGCTACTCGGTGGCGGCTTTCTACACGCGGAAAATCAGCCGTCCGGGCTACTGGGCGCTCAACCCGAACAGAATGCAGCTCTCGGAATACTCCTATCTTATCGGAGACCCGGCCCTTAAACCTGCCTATACCGACGAAACGGGGCTGAGGTTTCTACTGGCCGACGAGTACACCTTTACGGCCAGCTATCAGGCCCGCCGCAACGTCGTCCACCAGTTCGCCTACACCGACCCCCAGCGGCCGGAGGTGATAGTCTACCGGCAGATGAATATTGGTTCGTTCGACGGTTTCACCCTCTCGGCCAACGTGCCGGTGGAGATAACCGATAAAATCGACCTCGATTTGGACCTCTACTTCAACCACGTCAAGATGGACCCGGGCTCGGCCGGCCGGACCGTTACGGCAAATAATTTCTCGGTCAACGGCGAGCTCGACTTCGCCCTTCCCCGCTCGTGGAGGCTCGAACTGGAGGGTCATTACGACAGTGGTGAGCTGTTCGGCAACCTGCGTATGAAGGGTTACGGCGATGCCGATATCGCGGTGAGAAAGCGGTTCCTCGACGACAAGGTATCCGTGGCTGCGGAGGTCCGGAACGTTTTCGGCTTCTCCTCGACCCAGACCTTCAAAATTGACGAGGATAACTTCTCGAGACGGGTCACCCAGAATCAGGCATGGAGCAGGCGGATGGTGGTGCTGAACGTGCAGTACAATTTCAAAGCGGGCCGGAAGGCCAACGGCCGCAGCGTGGAGCGCGGGGGCGACGACTCACGGTAGGCCACGGCTTAACTCCAATTCACGAATAGTTTAGTTAGTTGATTATACGATTGATTTTAGTAAGGCCCGGCCGGATACCGTGAGGTATCCGGCCTGCGGTTTTGTCCGTCCGGTTAGCGGTCCCAAGCCCGGTTTTGCCGCACCGTCCACCCGTCCGGTTTGCGGCCTGTCCGGAAGGCGGAGGGTTCCGGTACTATTTGCCGCCGTTCGCCCGTCTATCCGTCCACCCGTCTATCCGTCCACCCGTCCGCCCGTCCATCCATTTCGCCCATTCGCCCGTCCGGTCGGTAGGGCGGTGCGGTTTGAAGCTGTCCGTCCGGTTGCCGAACCGAAGCCTCGTTTCCCCCCGTCCGCCGTCCACCATCCGCCCGTCCAGTCGGTAGGGTTCGGTGCGGTTTGTGGCTCATCCGGCCAGGGGTCCCGGTCAAAAGCCCGGTTTGCGGCCTGTCCGGAAGGTCGGCCCCAAGGGGAAGTCTATATCCCCGGTATAGGACGGCCTATTCCTGATAGTCGTTCAGGATACACGAGTTGCCTGTCGCCGGGGAAGGCTTATTAAATGCAGGATTTTTGCACCCGTAAGGCAAAATCAGACCGCCTTATGGAAAAATTCGACGAAATAATTAACGGTCCGGCTCCTGTACTGGTGGACTTCTACGCCACCTGGTGCGGCCCGTGCAAAATGATTCACCCAATACTTGAACAGCTGAAACGCGAGGTAGGTGACAATGTGCGGATAGTAAAGCTGGATATCGACAAGCAGTCCAACCGGCCTCTGGTCGACCGTTACAGCGTCCGGTCGGTACCCACGCTGATGTTTTTCCGCTCCGGAATCCTCGTCTGGCGCGGTGCCGGGGTCACACCCGTCGATGAACTTGTCCGGATAATCAGCGGTATCGGATAATATCGGATGGGCCATCGATGTCATCCTGAGGAGCCGGTAGGCGATGAAGGATCTATATTATAGTCGGACGGCCGGTATGGGCGAAAATTCTCCCTCCCGTCAATTTCCATCGCTCCCTGAACAATCCTGACACCCACCGTGGACCCGGACGTCTCCGTAAAACCCAACGCTCACCCAATTGTTTTGGAGCGTACCACCAAACCGTCCCATCCCGCGGGCGGCACGCCTGCTTAGCAGACATACCTTAAATAACCCGATTTTTTATACTCCCCGGCCGGGCCGGAGACGGAGCGTCCACATTAACCCCCCCCCGCCCTGTTTGCCGGGCCCCCCCGGCCCCCCGCGACACCGCCACGCCGCCCCACGGCGCGCCCGCCCCGTAGCAGCGTCCCGCCGCGCCAGTGCGCCCAGCCTGATATATCAAAAACGCGGGAACCCAACCGGGGTCCCCGCGTTTTATTAATCCGAACAGTTTTGATTATTCTACTTCCGCCGGCCGGGCGTCCAGAACTTCCAGTTCCGGGGTCTCCCTGTCGTTCGACCTTCCCGGCCTTGCCCTCCGCGGCGATGCGGCTGGTTCTTCTGCCGGGGTGATTTCCGTAACCGTGGCTTCGGTCTCCCCGTCCCCGGCTACCTCTTCCTCCTCGAAACCGGGGTCGAACGGGAAGTCGTCCACCTCACGCGGCGGCCGCTCGGCCAACCCGCGGGCATAGAGCAGCGGCTCGGGTGCGGGGTCGGCGCCGCGGAAATTGCGGTACATCTCCATCCCGTCCTCGCTGCCGCCTTTGGAGAGAATATTGTCGCGGAACGAACGGGCTAACTTCTTATCGTACATGTCTCCGCTCTCCAAAAAAGCCTCGTAGGCATCCTTGTCGAGCACTTCGGCCCACAGGTAGCTGTAATACCCTGCCGCGTACCCGCCGCTGAATATGTGGCTGAAATAGGGGTATCGGTAGCGGGGGGCAATTTCGTCGATAAGGCCGCGCCGAACGTTAAGCATCTCCGTTTCGAACTCGTTCACCTCCACCGACCCGAACCCGGGAATGGTGTGGATATCCATGTCCGTAAGCGCGGCCGCGACGAGTTCGGTCAGGATGAAGCCCTGGTTGAACGTGGCGGTCTGCTGAATCTTCTCAATCAGCTGGTCGGGTATCACCGCGTTGGTAGAATAGTGGAGGGCGTAGCGGCGGAGCATATCCGGTTCGAGCGCCCAGTTTTCCATAATCTGCGAGGGCAGTTCCACGAAATCCCGCTCCACGCGCAGCAGACCCTTGTACGGCACATCGGTAAACAGGGAGTGGATGGCGTGGCCAAATTCGTGGAACAGGGTTGTCGTCTGGTCGAGCGTCAGCAGAGTAGGGCGGTTGCCGGCCGGGGCCGGATAGTTGCAGACCACGGTTACGATAGGGTCCAGCCGGCCGTCTTCGGTATAGGTCCTCGACCGGTACGAGCCGCACCACGCCCCCGGGTTCTTGTAACCCTCCCGGGCGATATAGTCCGTAATCAGTATGCCGAGGTGGGTGTTGTCCTCGTCCCACACTTCGAAGGCGGCGCAGTCCTTATGGTAGAGCGGTACGTTGTTTATAGGTTTGAAACTTATGCCGTAGAGTTTGTTGCAGAGTTCGAATACGCCGGTCTGTACGGCGCTGAGCGGGAAGTAGTTCTTCAAGGTCTCCTCGTCCAGCGCGTAATCGGCCTTGCACACCTTCTCGGCGTAGTACCACCAGTCCGATTTCAGGAACGGTCCAGGGTCTTCCGCATCTTTCAACTCATTCATCCGTTCGAGTTCCCGCCGCGCCTGTTCGAGCGACGGACTCCACAGCCCGTCCAGCAGACCGTATACGGCCGCCGCCGAGGGGGCCATCCGGTCGTCGAGGGTGTAGTCGGCGAAGGTATCGAAGCCCAGAAGCCGCGCCTTGCGGTCGCGCAGGCGCACTATCTCGTTGATTGTCCCGCGGTTGTCCGTCTCGTCGCCGTAGTTGCAGCGGTCGAGGTAGGCCTGGTAGAGGGTCTGCCTCAGGTCGCTGCGCGGGGAGTTGGTCAGGAACGGTATCATGCTTGACTTGCCGGTGGAGAAGGCGTAGCGGCCCTTCTCGCCGAGTGCAGTGGCGGCTTCCATAGCGGCGTCCTTTATCGCCTGCGGAAGGCCCTCCACGTCGGCGGTATCCACCACCATGCGGAACTTACGGTCGGCCTCCAGCAGGTTGCTGTTGAAACGGAGCTGGGCCATCGACAGCTGCTCGTCAATCTCGCGCAGGGCGGCCTTATCTTCTTCGCCCAGATGCGCGCCCGAGCGCAGGAACGATTTGTATGTCTTCTCGGTTAACCGCACCTGAAGCGGGTCGAGTCCCGAGTCGTTTCGGGCTTCGTATACCGCCCTAACCCTGTCGAATAGTTTGGCGTTCAGGTATATATCGCCGCTGTGGGCGGTCATCAGCGGGGTCAGCTCCTGCCGCACCTCCCGGATTTCGGGGGTGTTATCGGCCGAGCTTATAAGCCCCAGCAGTGTGGTAATCCGTCCGTACAACTCCCCGGAGCGGTCGAGCGCAAGAATCGTATTGTCGAACGTGGCAGGCTCCGTGCTGCCGGCAATGCGGTCGATCTCCTGCTTGTGGAGGGCCATCGCCTCGGTAATGGCCGGTACGTAGTGCTCGGGGCGTATCTTATCGAAGGGCGGGATACCGTAAGGGGTGGTCCATTCGGCCAGCAGGGGGTTCCCGTCCTGCCTGTTATTGTCCCGGCAGGAAATTGTTGCCATAGCGGTAGTGAGGATTAGTAAAATAGATAACTTTCTCATAACTTTGTGCCGTTTTAAGCGGTAAATTACAGCCAGTGGGATACCTTTGCGTCCCGGCTGTCTGAGGCAAAGATAATTAAAGCACGCTTTAATCGAAACACCCGGGCGGTTGGAGTGAATTATTTTATCCCGGACAATGCGGGCCGACAGAAACATAGGTGGCGCAGAAGATACGTCTTGCTGAACGACGCGAAGGTTCCGGCAATAATGTCGTCCTGATGGAATGCGATGGATATTCAACAATTGATATCATCCTGATTGAATGCGATGGATATTAAACAATTGATGTCATCCTGAGCGAAGGCGAAGGATCTCCATAGCAATGTTATCCAGAAGGGCCAAGCGACTAAGGATCTACCGCCGGATTGAGAAGAATGTAAAGACCGGTTCGTGAACGGTAGGAATACATTTAATTTAAGTCACACTTTCCGCATCGCCCGGGAATACATATTTTTTAGGATTTATGCACCTTTTCTACGCACCCGATATTACGCCGCCGGAATATACCCTCGAAGGGCAGGAGGGCAGGCATGCCGTGAAGGTCCTGCGCTTTCGCCCGGGCGATGCGGTCGCCCTGACGGACGGCCGCGGCGGGATGTACTCGGCGGAGGTCACGGCGGCCGACGGCGCCGGGTGCCGCCTACGGGTAATGAGCGAGGAGCACGGTTACGGCAAACGGCCCTACGGCCTTACGATGGCCGTAGCCCCGACAAAGAACGGCGACCGGTACGAGTGGTTCCTCGAGAAGGCCACCGAGATAGGGTGCGACCGGTTTATACCGCTCGTTTGCGACCGGAGCGAGCGCCGAGTCTTCCGGGGTGACCGTTCGTTGAGGGTTATAACCAGCGCCGTTAAACAGTCGCTGAGTGCTTACCATCCCGTGCTGGACGAACCGATGCGGTTCAGCGAGCTGATATCGGCCGCTCCTGCCGGGAGCAGGTTTATCGCCCACTGCGACCGGGGGTTCGAGCGGATACACCTTGCCGATGCGGTAACACGGGGTGGGGACAATATGGTACTGATAGGCCCGGAGGGAGATTTCTCTCCCGCCGAGATAGAACTGGCCGAGGCCCACGGTTTCACCGGGGTGTCTCTGGGCAATGGGCGCCTGCGCACCGAGACCGCCGCCGTGACGGCCGCAGCCATCGTGGCGCTTGCCAACAGGTAGGAGCACCGTAAAGAGGCTGAACAGCGGCTGTCCCGAC